>JAUWXH010000480.1 GCA_030616465.1 Planctomycetota bacterium
GCCCGAAATCCTCACCGCCCATACGTGCCGGGCGCTCCACGATGTTTTGCGGGCCTATGACCTTACGGATGACTTTCACCAATGCGGCCGTGAGCGCAGGATCGTTGTACCCGGCCGGTGTGAACTGGTCGTCGCGCACCACGATCTCCGGGGCCCTGGGGCACCCCATTGCGCGGCAGGTGTGGATGGTGATTTCACGAATGCCGTCCAGCAGCACTTTGCGCGTCTCATCCGTGTAAGACCGCACCGTCAGTTGCAGCTTGGCCTGGTCGGGAATGATGTTGTGTTTTGAACCCGCGTGAATCGATCCCACCGTAACGACGCCTGGCTGAATGGGATCGAGGCGTCGGCTCACGACCGTCTGCAACGCGACGACCACCTGAGCCGCCGTCACGACCGGGTCAACGGTCTGGCTCGGACGCGATCCGTGCCCGCCCCGGCCGTAGATGGTGATATCCACCGAATCGACGTTGGCCATCGCCCAGCCGGAGGTGTAGCCGATCTCGCCAGCCGGCTGATCGCCCGCGACGTGCAGCCCCAGACAATAGTCGGGTCGTGGGAACCGCTCGAACAACCCGGCGTCGATCATCATGCGGGCGCCCTTGCCGATCTCCTCGGCCGGCTGAGCGATAGCCACAACGGTGCCGCTCCAGGAATCGCGTAGCTCGGCGAGCAGTTGCGCCGTCCCGACTAGATACGTCTGATGGATGTCGTGGCCACAGGCGTGCATGACGCCCACCGGCCGACCGTCTGGGCCAGGGACTCTCACCCGACTCCGATACGGGAGATCCGTTTCTTCCGTCACCGGCAGGGCATCCATGTCGCCGCGTATCAGAACCGTCGGGCCGGGGCCGTTGGCGAGCACTCCGACCACGCCATATCCGCCCACATTGGGTGTCGTGGCGTAGCCGCACGCCTCAAAGAAGCGCGCGACTTTGCCCGCCGATTCCTTCTCCTGCAGTGACAGTTCCGGGTGAGCATGCAGATCATTGCAGAACGTCACCAGGTTGCTCAACTCGCGATCGATGTACTGGTCGATCCGGGGAGCCAGGTCGGCTCTATACGTTGCCAGGTTCGTCGCCTGAATCGCGTCATCCGCCCACGCGGCAGATGCTGCGCCGATCATCACCACCACAAGGCACCGTAGCGATCGCATGGGGGCCTACTCTCCTTCCCAAACAGGTCTGGGCACACCTCTGCCGTTCTGCCCGCTTGACCATGGTCTCGGCGGGAGACACTCGGGTGATTACCGCCGAACCGCCGGCGCGCGTCAATGGGCCTGCGTTTCGGCCGGCTCACGATGCGGATCAGCCGGCCCGCCGTACGCGCCTCCGCCTGGGGTCTCGACGCGCAGCACGTCGCCCGGGCGAGCTCGGAACTGGCATGAAGAGCCCAAGGACCTGGGCTCACCTCCCGCCGGCAGAAGCATGTTTTCTCCCGGCGCGCCGGGTTCACCGCCAGCCAAGCCGTACGGTCGGCGCGTTCGTCGCTGAGTCAGCAGCGATACGTGGAGCGCTTCGAGGAACTCGATCTCCCGGAGGACGCCGTCGCCGCCGCGATGCCGGCCCACGCCGCCCGAACCGCGGCGGACCGTAAACCGCCGCAGCCGAACCGGGTAGCGGTCTTCCAGCACCTCCGGATCGGTCAGGCGAGTGTTGGTCATGTGGGTGTGCACGGCGTCGGCGCCGTCGAACGTCGGACCGGCTCCCGCACCGCCGGCAATCGTCTCGTAGTACCCGAAGCGCTCGTTGCCGAAGGAGAGGTTGTTCATCGTGCCCTGGCTGGCCGCGACGACGCCCAGCGCGCCGAAGATGCAGTCCACGATGCGTTGGGAAGTCTCCACGTTCCCGCCCGCCACGGCGGCACAGCAAGCCGGATCGGCATGAGCCGGTGGATTCAGCAATCCCGTCGGCAGAACAATACTGAGCGGAGCCAGCACACCCGCATTCAGCGGAATGTCCTCGTCGATCAGGCAGCGGAAGCAGTAGAGCACGGCGCTGGCGACGATCGCGGGCGTGGCGTTCAGGTTTTCGGGATGGACCGGCCCCGTACCCGTGAAGTCGATCCGCGCTTCATCACCGGTAATCGAGATCGCTACCGCGATTGGCGAACCATCGTCCAGACAATCCACGAAGCGATAATCGCCATCGGGCAGTCGCCGCAGCGCGTTACGCATCTTCGTTTCCGCCGCCCGCTGAATGTGTTCCATATAAGCCCGCACCATCGGCAACCCGAATCGAGCAACCATCTCCTCGAGCAGCCGAACACCGCACTGGTTGGCGGCGACCTGCGCGTGAATGTCGGCAAGATTATGCTGGAGGGCCCGCGAGGGGTATGGGCCCGCGCTCAGCACGCGCCGCAGCTCATCGTCCTGGATTCGCACGCTGCGGGCCCTCGAACCCTCCGGCCCCGCGCCGCCGTCCTGCCGGACCACCAGCGGCATCAACGGAATCC
>JAUWXH010000080.1 GCA_030616465.1 Planctomycetota bacterium
CGGGAGGACAGAGTGTCAACACGACCGATTCGTCGGTACGCGTTTTGCACGTCCCGACCGGAACAATCGTCACCTGCCAGGACGAGAAATCGCAACATAAGAACAAGTCAAAGGCGCTGCAGGTGCTTCGCGCCCGGTTGCTCGAACACGAGGAGCGGCGCCGCCAGGCCGAGGTCTCGGCCGACCGAAAGCAACAAGTCGGTTCGGGCGACCGCAGCGAGCGCATCCGCACCTATAACTTCCCGCAGAACCGCTGCACGGACCACCGCATCAACAAGGACGTGTACGACCTGGAAGGCATCCTCGTCGGCGGCAACCTGGACGAGTTCCTCTCCGCACTGCACGAGCGCGACCTGAAGCTGCGCTTGGAGAAGCTGTAAGCCGCCACGCCAGTTGGCCCCGACGTGGCCACTGCGCCGAGAGGGGATTTCGGGACGGGAGTTCTTGACCGCGCGGACGCCGCGTGGCAGGCTCAGCCTCATGCCGACGCTTACACGCCAGTCACCCGCGAAGATCAACCTGACGCTGCGCGTCGGGCCGCTGCGACCGGACGGGTTTCACGAGATCGAATCGCTCGTGGCGCGCGTGGGATTGTGCGATACCGTCAGCGTGGCGCCGCGGGCGGACGGGCAGCTAACGCTCGAATGCGATGATCCGGCGATTCCGTGCGACGAGACGAATCTGGCGCTGCGGGCCGCGCGCCTGCTGGCGAATCAGACCAGAGCCAAAAACGGCGCGCATATCTCCCTGGTCAAGCGCATCCCGGCCGGGTCGGGGTTGGGCGGCGGGAGCTCGAACGCCGCGACCGCCCTGATGTTGCTCAACGATCTCTGGCAGCTAGGACTGGCACAGGACGAGCTGGCAGTGATTGGGGCCCAGATCGGCTCCGACGTGCCGCTGTTCTTTCACAGCCCGTTGTGCATTGTGCGCGGCCGTGGCGAACAGATCGAGGACGTCAACAGGCGGCTTGAGGGGTGGGTCGCGCTGATTCTGCCGGAGATCCGTTCGTCCACGCGTGATGTCTACGCGGCTTGGGATCGCAACCCGAGTTCAGAATCAAGAACCAGAAGTTCAGAGTTGACAATCCCGAAGTCGGCCGAGGCGCTGATGCCGCAGTTGTTCAACGACCTGGAACCGGCCGCGTTGGCGGTCAATCCGCCGTTGGCGGAGGTGGTCGAGCAGCTCGGGCAACTGTCGGACGGCCCGGTGCGAATGACCGGCTCCGGGGCGGGACTGTTTCGGCTTTTCGACAACCAGTCGTCGGCCAATCGCTTCGCCGCGACCGTACGCGCAGCGCTCCGCACGCGCGTGAAGGTAGTGCCGCTGGCGGCGGAGTAGTCCCGCAACAGGATGGTGTCGGATTCCGGGGCTAGACCAGCAGATGCCAGTTTTCACTGCCTTGCCAGGCGCATCGGCTGGCGCTTCCCGTATGTCAGCGACCGCCACAGCCATTCCATCGGCCCGAAGCGGAACCGACGCAGCCACCAGTTGCTTAGCGGGATCTGCACGGCGAAGATGACGATCGTCAGCAGGATCCCGAGCGCGGGGCCGACTTTGCCAAACTGCCCGAAACCGTAGGCGTTGAAGATCATGGTGCAGATCACGGATTGCATGAGGTAGTTGGTCAACGCCATACGGCCGACGGCGGCCAACGGCCTGAGCCGCTTTCTCCACGCGTCCTTCTGCACGAGCAGCACGATTACCGAGGCGTAGAAGAAGCATAGTGCCGGCGCGCCGACGGCGCTTGCCGCTACGGGAACCAGCGCGAACCACGATACCTCGCTCGGGTGAACGAACTCGCCCGCGATGACCGCGGTGAGATTGGCGACGACGCCCAGCGCCAGCCCCCAGATCGCGAGCTTGCGAATGAATCCCAGATGCGGCGTTACGTCGTGCAGGATGCCCCGGCGACCGGCATACAGCCCGAACAGAAACATTCCCAGGATACCGCCACACATGAACAGCGCTGTGATAAAGAGTAGGAACGCCCAGTCCTGGACGCGCTGGACCAGGATCTGGCCATAGGTGCCGTGGCTGTAGGCGTCGTAGGCCTGCTGGGCCCAGGCCGCGAAATCCGGCCCGCCTGTTGTCGACCTGCTCACCGGTCCCGTCGCCGGCGCTGTCGCTGACACGGTCGCCGGTGTCGTTGCCGGCGTGGTTGTCGGCATGGTTGTCGGCGTTGGCGGGAGGCTTTGGGCGAGCTTGCCGAGTCCGACGAATCCGGCGGTGTTCACAACCGGCACCAGCAGGCAGACGCTGGCCCACACGATCAGCGTGGTGAGCCTGCGTTTGCGAAACAGCAGAAGCAGGAACCCGAGCACGGCGTAGGACACCAGAATGTCGCCGGCCCACAGAAACAGCGCGTGGCACAGGCCGATTCCAAGCAGGACGCACAATCGCCGCCCGTACAGCCGAACGAACGGCACGCCGCGCGCTTCGGCCCGGATCATCTGCACCGCCATGCCGAAGCCGAACAGAAAGGAGAAGAGCGAATAGAACTTCCCCAGGCAGAAGAAGTTGATCAGCCAGCGTGCCACGCGATCGACAGTCCCCGACCCCGGGTCAATCCCGGCGGGCTCGATATAGATCGGATGGGCAAACCACAGCAGGTTGACCGCCAGAATCCCGAAGATGGCAAACCCGCGCAGGACGTCCACGACCTCGATGCGCTCGTGTAGCGTGATCGGCGTCGGCCGGATAACCCGTGCATACGCCGGCTCCCCGCTTGCCCCGGTATCCGGGCCGGTCATTGGTTCGTCGGCAGCCTCGCTCATCATTCCGGTTCCCGACGCTGCGGGTGGGATCCCCACCTCGCAAGGGTCGGCTGCGGCGCAACACCATCGGCCGCCACTTCTTCCGCCATCGGCCGCTACGCCCGTGACGGTCGCGTTGCATCCAGAGGCGCTCGCAGCGCTCGGGCGGCGGCGAGGCGCTGCGCGCCACAGATCTCGGCCAGCGGCTCGGTGACGAACGGGCGCTGCCACATTCGCGGATGAGGCACGGTTAGCTCCGGCTCGTCGATCACCTGATCGCGGTAGAGCAGTAGGTCCAGATCGAGCGTCCGCGGGCCGTTGCGCACCGTGCGCTCGCGGCCATGTCGTTGCTCGATTTCCCCAAGCCGGGCGAGCAAGTCCGCCGGCGACAGCTCCGTTTGGAGCTCGGCGACAGCGTTAAGATACATGGGCTGGCCCGGCGGCCCGCCGGCCGGCTCCGTCTTGCGCAGCGACGAGCAACGCAACACGCGCACGTCGCCGGGCTCCTCCAGCTCGCGCAACGCGGACCGGATGTGTCCCGCGCGGTCGCCCAGGTTCGAGCCCAGGGCGATGAACACACCGCCCTCCCTCCGTCCCTCTCCCATTACCATTTCACCTCTCGTAAACGGGCGAGCGCCTGGCGGATGCGGTCGATGTCGAGGGTCAGCGCGAAGCGGACGTAACCCTCGCCGGCAGGCCCGAAGCCCACCCCCGGCACGCAAACGACACTCACCTCGTCGAGCAGCTTGGTGGCCAGCCGCATTGAGTCATACGCCTTCGGCACGCGGGCCCACACATAGAACGTTGCGGCCGGCGGCCGAACACGGAACCCGAGCTCCTGCAATCCGTGGCAGAGCACCTCGGCCCGCTGGTGATACGTAGCCCGTATGCGGGTGACCTCGGGCCGATCGATGCCGGCGTAGGCCTCGATGCCGGCCTCCTGAATCGCCGTATATGGGCCGCTATCGAGGTTGTCCTTGACCCGGGCCAGGGCGGCTATGGCGTCGGCGTTGCCCGCCGCGAAGCCCAAGCGCCAGCCGGTCATGTTGAACGTTTTCGACAGCGAGTGAAACTCGACCGCCACGTCCCTCGCGCCGGGGACTTGCAGGATGCTGGGCGGCGGGTGCTCGAAGTAGACCTCGTTGTACGCCGCGTCCTGCGCGATGAGCAGGTCGTAGCGGCGCGCGAGCTCGACCGCCTTTTCGTAGAAGCCAAGCGGCGCGACGGCGGCCGTCGGATTGTTGGGGTAGTTGAGATACATCAACGTTGCCGAGCGGGCCGTGTCCTCCGGAATGGCGTCCAAGTCCGGCAACCATCCCCCGGCTTCCGTCAACCGCATCGTCCGCGGAACCCCACCGGCGAAGATGGCGGCCGACCGGTACACCGGATACGCCGGATCGGGCACCAGCACGGTCTGACCCGGGTTGACGACCGCTAGCGGGAGATGCCCCAGCCCCTCCTTACTGCCGATCAGAACCAGGATTTCGCGCTCGGGGTCGAGCTCGACGCTATAGCGCTGGCGGAAAAAGGCCGCGAGCGCGCGTCGCAGCTCGGGCGCGCCGCCCCCGGGCGGATAGCGATCATTGGCCGGGTCATCGACGGCGTGGTGTAGTCGGTTGCGGATGTAGGTGTAGGTTGGGGAATCCGGGTCGCCGAGGCCGAAGTCGATGATGTCCTTGCCGGCCGCGCGTGCCGCCCGCTTCTTGCGGTCGATCTCGACGAACAGGTAAGCGGGCAGTGTGTTCAGTCGTTCAGCGGGCCGAAACGACATCGTCTCTCCTGTTTTCAACGGCGGCCGGGGGCGCGATTCGATGGGCCGGAGTCTATGTCCGCCCAGTCGTGCCGACAAGCGACCGCGCGCGCACTGCCAGCTTGACGGTGTTGCCGTGCGACCTTACTTAGCAACTGGGTGGCTCGGGCATCCTGCCCGAGTCTCACGGGCAGCGGCGCCCGTGCCACCGTGAGAACGACCACTCCGAGTAACTGCCCGGTGTACACGTGCTTGCGGCCCGCGGACTGACGTATCGACTCCCGGCGACGCGGGAACCGCTCTGGCCGCCGCTGGAGTTCGATACGGGCCAGGCCCGAGTGGTCCTGCTGTCGGGGCAGTCGGGGTCGGGCAAGAGCACGCTGTTGCGGATTCTGTGCGGGCTGCTGCCGGGTTTCCGCGGCGGGGAGCTCGAAGGGGAGGTGCGCGTCCTCGGGCGACCGGTGCCGCGCCGGCCCGACGGCAGCGTCGGCCTGCTCTTTCAGAACACCGATGCCATGCTGCACAGCCCGCGCGTGGCGGACGAGCTGCTGGCCCGGGCCCGGGCACAGCGCGGCCGGGAACCCGTAGATCTGCGACGCGGCTGGCTGGCCGAGTTGGTCGAGCAGTTCGGGCTGGCCGAAGTCCTGGATCGCAGGATTGTGGAACTCTCCGGCGGGCAGCAGCAGCGCGTGGCGTTGGCGGGCGTTCTGGCCGCCCGGCCCTCCGCCGTCCTGCTGGACGAACCCACCAGCAACCTCGACCCACACGCGGCGGCGGCGCTGGTGCGACTGATCGCCGGCTGCCTCGAACGGTTCGGCACGCACTTCGTGGCCGCCGAGCATCGCGCCGATCACGTGTTGGATCTGGTGGATGGGGCGGTGCGGCTCGATGGTGCGGGGGCGCAGGCCTGGTCCGGGCGGCCCGGCACCATCCCGCCATCCGTGCAGCCCGACCCGCTTGATCTGGACGCGCTGCGGCGTGTCGCGGCTGACAGCACGGCGGATGCCGACGCCGAGCCGCTGCTGACGTGCCGCAACCTGTCTTGTCGGCGGTCGGGCCGACTGGTGCTGCGCGAGATCGAGTTCCAGTTGCGGGCGGGCGAAATCGTCGGGCTAACCGGACCAAACGGGGCCGGGAAAAGCTCGCTGCTGCTGTTGCTGGCCGGCGGGATCAAGCCCACCTCGGGAAGTGAGATTGACTGGCACGGTCGGCCCGCTCGGCGACGGGCCGGCAGCGGCGTGGGATTGCTGCTGCAAAACCCCCTGCACCAGTTGTTCTGCGAGACGGTGCGTCAGGAAACCGCCCTGGCCGCCGACAACGCGCGCCTGCCCGCGGTCGCTGAGCAGGTGGACCGCCTGCTCGCCGCAGCCGACCTGCTGCCCCTGGCCGAGCGGGCCACGCTGTCGCTCTCGTACGGCGAGCAGCAACGCACGGCGTTGGCCGGTGCCATGTCGGGCAAACCGTCCGTCGTCTTGCTCGACGAGCCGACCCACGGTATGGACGCTCTGCGTCTGAGCAAGATCATCCGCTTCGTGATCGAGACCCGGCGTGAGGGGACGGCGTTCGTGGTGGCCTCGCACGACCGTGCGTTGCTGGAGGCCTTTTGCGACCGCGTGTTGGTGCTGCGTGATGGACGAATCGAGTGAACCGCTCAGGTCGCCGGCGCGGGCCCAGTGGGTAGCCGTGGTGGCGGTCTTCGGTGCCGTCTGGGGAGCCTTCGAGATATCGCTGGGGGCATTTCTGCGCTCCGTCTCGATACCGATGCACGGCACGCTCATGACCGGCATCGGCATCATTATCATGCTGGTTGCCCGGCGAACACTCTCGGCCGGCAGCCACCACGGCCGCGGCGCGACAATCGCCGTCGGGGTCGTGGCGGCCGCGATCCTGCCACTGTCGGTCACACGCGGGATGCACCAGGCAATGGTCGGTATCTTGGCCGAGGCCGCCTGCATCGAGATCGCGCTTTGGATCGGCCGCCCGAGCAGGTGGCGGTTCGGGCTGGCCGGCTTGCTCGCCGCGCTCATTCCGCTTGTGCAGTTGCTCACCGTGATGACCGTGCAGTATGGGCCCGGCGCCCTGAGCACTTTCCGCGAGATGTTGCTGACCAAGCAGGGCGGCGAGCGACTCGGTCTGGCCGCCTTTACGGCAGGATCGCTGATCGGATTGATAGCAGTAGCCTCTGCGGTATTTGGTCTGGTCTGTGGGATGCTGGGATGGTCGCTGGCGGGACAGATCCTCACGCGGCTCGGTCGAAAGGCCGAGTAGTCGCAGCCATCGTCATCGGCGGCGCGACGCTCGTCGCCGCGCTGATGCTGGGCTGGCCGCTGGTCTTGCTGCCGGCGGGGACGGCCATCGCGGCGCTGGTGGTGCTCAACCGCCGGCAGGTCCGCGCCCTGTTCAACAAGTGGCTCTGGCTGGGGCTGGCCGTGGTGGTGGTGGTGCCGGTCTGGGTGATCGGCACGCCAGGCGAGCGCGAGGACGCGCAGGCTGGGGGCGGTCTGCTGGCATTGACCGCCGGCGTCACCATGGCCGTGCGCGTGTTGACCACGTTGGCCGCGATGCTGTTGATCGGAAGCTGCATCGCCCCCGCTGCCGTCAGCCGCGTCCTCGGCCGATTCGTCGGCCGAGACCTGGGGCTGGCCTGCGCGATCGGCGTGAACCTCTTGCCGGCGATTCTCGAAATCCTCCGCCGCACGACGTTGGCGTTACGCCTCCGCGGGGGCTTCCGGCGTCATCGGCTGGCAAACCTGAAGCGGCTGGCCACTGCGGTGGGCGTGCAGACCGTGCGCCTCACGGAAGACGTTGCCGAAGCCCTCTTGCTGGCCCAGGCGCCCGCCCGGGCGACCGGCGAATCGGAACCCGAACCCCAAGGCCCACAGCCATGAGCCTCGCTCTGCTGGTCGGTGATCGCCACAGCGGGAAGACATCGACGTGTCGGCGACTGGTCGAGTCGGCACGGGCCCGCGGGCTGACCGTGGGCGGAATCCTGGCGCCGGCCGTCTACGAGGGCGGCCGTTGCATCGGCTATGAGGTCGTTGACCTGCTGACCGGCCGATCGACGCGCCTGGCAACGACTGCCGGCAGCGGCGTCGAGCAGACCGGCCGCTTCCACGTCCTGGCCGAGGGATTGACGCTCGGACGGGCCGCCCTGGAACGCACGATCGAGCCCGCGCCTCAACTGGTCATCG
>JAUWXH010000434.1 GCA_030616465.1 Planctomycetota bacterium
GCAGCGAGAAGTTCGAGCTGGGCCGCAACTTCTGCAACAAGCTCTGGCAAGCCGCCACCGGGTTCGTGCTTCCCAATTTGCGGGGTGGCACGGCCGTGTCGGCCGTGTCTTCCGTCCCTAGGCCACTGAAGCCGGACGAGCTGGCGATCGAAGACCTCTGGATCCTTTCGCGTCTGGCCGGCTGTATCGAGGAAGTGGACCGCCGCTTCGAGCGCTACCAGGTCAACGAGGCCGCCAACGCGCTTTACGCCTTCTTCTGGGGCGACTTCTGCGACTGGTACGTCGAGCTGGTCAAGCCGCGCTTGTACGATCAGAACCGCGACCGTGAGGGAGCGGCTCCGACTCCGGATGCCGAGCGGTCCGCAAACGTGGCCCGCCAGGTGCTAGCCTGGGTGCTGGATCAGACGCTTCGGCTGCTGCACCCGATCACCCCGTTCATCACCGAGGCGTTGTGGAAGAAGCTCAACGAGGCCGCTCCGCAGCGCGGCATCGCGCAGGTAGAGGAGCACGGCTCGGCCTTGATCGTGGCCCGGTGGCCGGACGCGGCCGCGTCGGCGTGCGACACGCAAGGCGGGATCATTGAAGGGCGCGCGAGCCCCCACACGACCACCACGGCTACTGCAACGGCTAAGATCATAGTCCCAGCGCTGCAGGCCGTGATCCGCGCGCTGCGCGACATCCGGGCGCATGTAAACCAGATCCGCGCTGCGGCCAAACAGTCTTCGATCCGCAAGCTGCCGCAGGCGGTCATTCGCACCGACGCGCAGACCGCTCAGCAGCTTACGCAACGGCTGGCCGTGATCCAGCGGCTGGGACAATGCGAGGCGCTCCAGATCGGCCCGGACGTCGCCAAGCCACCCGAGTCCGCCAGCAAGGTTCTGGCGGGCATCGCGGTGTACGTGCCGCTGTCGGGCCTGGCGGATCTGGAGATCGAACGCCGGCGGCTAAGCAAGGAGCGCGACGAGCTTGCCGGCCACCTGAAACGGCTCGAAGCCAAGCTGGCGAACGAGAACTTCGTAAACAAAGCCCCGGCGACAGTCGTCGAGCGGGAGCGAACCCGCCTGGCGGAACTGACAGAACGCCTGGCAGCAATCGAACAGAACCTGGCGGAGGTAGGTGGATGACGCGAGAGGGACCGAGGGACCGAGGGACCAAGGGACTGAGGGACGAAGGGGCAGGTGTGCCACTGCTGTGTCAGCAGTGGTACAACGCAGCGGGCGCTTTCGCGCGAGGCACTGCTCACAGAGCAGTGGCACGCGGCACGCTCATCTCCGTCGCCTTGGTCTGCGGGACCGGCTTGCAGTGGGCGCCCACTACCGACGAACCCCCGCCCACGGTCGAATCCCTCTTGCGCGACGTCGAGGTCGATCCAGGCGACGTGGGGATTCACGCGAACGATCTGGCGTTTCTGGTCGGCACCCGGCCGCGATCAGAGCTGACCCAACTGCTGATGACCGAGCCGCTGCGGGCCGACGGGCTGGGACGTGTGATCGGCCAGCTCCTGCTGTACAACCCCGATGCCGAGGAAGAAACCGAACGGCGAACGACGATCGACATCCTCGGGTCGCTGTCGCGTTTCAACACGCGTGTCGTCCGCCGGGGCCTGATCGGCGACCCGCTCGAAAAACACAAACAGGCCGCCGAGGAAAAGGACGGGCTGCAAAAGGCCTTACGCGCGTGCGGCGCCGCGCGGCTCCCGACCACCCAGTTGAACGCGTTGCCGGACTCCGTCCAGCAAGCCGCAGCGGTGTTGCTGCTGACCGCGGCGGATAGCACGAAGTGGATCGAGCAATCCCGGGCCGCGGCCGACGAGGCCTTCTGGGCCCGCGTCGAAAAGGAGTTGCGCGAGCCGCTCAAGACCGGTAAGGATGAGGACCAAGAGGAGGAAGACCTCGACAAGTTGGGTTTCACCCGCCAATACAAGCGCGCCGTAGAGAGCTTCTCCACCCAATGGGTCATGGTCGCAGCCCAGAACATGCTCTTGGCGGTCGAGCACGCGCGGCAGGTGCTCGGCGAGGACGACGAGCTCGAGCAAGCCCGCTTCGAGCTGCGCATCCAGACCAACCTGGGCTGGGTCGCGCTGACGGACTCCCGGCGGCATGAGCACGATTATCGCGGGCCGGTCCTGCTGATCATCGACGTCGGCGGCGACGACAGGTACGCAAACGCCGGGGCCAACGCCGACCGCCGACACCCGGTAAGCATCGCCATCGACCTGGCCGGCGGCGACAACTACCGGGCCGCACGCGACGCGGTCGGCAGCTTCGGCGCGGGCGTGCTGGGCGTCGGCATCCTCTGGGACGCGGACGGCAACGACCGCTATGACGGCCAACGACGGTCACAAGGCGCGGGCGAGTTCGGCGTGGGCGTGCTCATCGACAGTGCCGGCAACGACAGCTACATCGCCGTTCAATCCGCCCAGGCCAGCGCCACCGCCGGCTACGGGTTACTGATTGACCGGGCGGGCGACGACCGCTACGAATCGTTCCGCTACTCGCAGGCCTTTGCCGGGCCGAACGCTGCCGCCGCCCTGATCGACGTTGCCGGCCACGATCACTACATGGCCACCGACAGCGACATTCGCTTCCCCGCGGCGCAAAACAAGGACCATAACAACTCGATGTCGCAGGCGGCCGCCAGCGGCTGGCGCGCCGACTTCACCGACGGCGAAAGCGTCAACGGGGGCGTGGCCGTGTTGCTCGACGCGGACGGCGACGACAAATATAGCTGCGGCGTCTTCGGACAGGGCGTCGGCTACTGGTATGGTGCCGGACTGCTCATCGACCTGGCCGGCAACGACCGCTACCGCGGCCATTGGTACGTCCAGGGGGCCTCGGC
>JAUWXH010000285.1 GCA_030616465.1 Planctomycetota bacterium
CGCGTTTTGACGCTGGCTGAGCCACGCCTTGAGTCGGCGCAGGCCGCCGATCTCGTCCAGGTCCACCGGCGTCTCGACGTATTGGAGCAGTCCGCCGCTGTGGATGGCCTGCCGCTTGCGGGCCAGGACGGTGTTGATGTCGCGTTCGTCGAAGCGACGATCCTCGGCGACGCAGTCGATGATGATCTGCTCGGCTTGTCGCCGGGTCAGCCCGCGCAGGTTGCGGATGATGGTCCGCCACGAGCGGCGGGAGATCTCGACCTCGATCTTCTTCTCGCGGTGGAAGCGGCGCAGGGTGTCGCGGACCAGCTCCTCCAACTCGTCCTCCTCCGGCAGCGAGGTTTCGAACTTGGTGGCGTACGCCTGGATGACCTCGGGGACGTTGGCGTTGTGGTCAATCATGATCAGTTGGCTGCCCGTCTGGCCGAGCTGGTGGATCAGGTTCCGCAACACGCGTAGGGCGCGGTCTTTCCTGAGGTGGCTGACCAAGTCGAGCGTGACGCACAGCGGCTTCGACCGCAGGCCGGCAAAGTGGACCAGCCCGGCGACGGGGTCTTCGGTCTTGGGGATGGGCGGGCCGCCCGCGAGCAGAGCGTCCTGCACCCCCGCGCTGACGGACCACATCAGCAGCGGCCGACGCAGGCTCATCGCCGCGTTCCTCACCAGCCCTAGCGCGTAATCCTCCTCGTAGGTGATGATCGAGATGCACGTGTGTTCCGCCTGAACAAGCCGTTCGAGCCGCTGTTGATCGTTCATCACCGGTTACCCCTGAGGTCGCCAAGAGCCTACCGCGTTTACCCCATGACTTCCAGGTAATTCCCCGGTTGCTGGTGGTTTCCAGTACAGCTAGGCTGCCGGTGGGAGGTGACCTATGCTGTCGGATCGGGAGATCGAGGAACAGGTCACGTACATAACGGCCAGACTCGACACGCTTGCCGCGGACCGGCCCGACCTGACGCTGTCCGCCGAACTGGCCGAACGGTTCCGTACGCTGCGCGAGCAATACCAGCAGCGACCGGCATCTCTTCAAAGACGTGTGCAGCAACTCGCGACGCTCAGCAAGCGGTTTGACGAGTGCATGGCCGCCCAGCTCCCGCTCGTCGTTGACCGCTTCCACGAGCTCAATGAGCAAATCCGGCACGCCAACAGCGAGAAAGAGCTCTGGCGCGACTTTCTCATCCGCCGGGCGACGGACTCCCGCCAGGAACACCGGGCCGGTAACGCCGCCGTTGTTCGCGTCCGGTCCGTTCAAGCGCGCGCATTGCCGTCCGCTGCAAGCGCCGAACGAAAACGGCTGGAAGACCTGATCCGCGAGTCGGGGCAGTGGGGGCAAGTGAGCCAGCTCTCGGGGCCGAAGTTGCAACGGGCACTGGCAGGCAACCTGTTCGACCGGCCCCAGGCCGAAGCGATCGGGCAACTCTGCCCGCCCACCGTCATACACCAGGTCAGCAGCCACGAACCGGAACGATGATCCGGGCCGGCGAGCACCGGCCGTTGGGCGGCGCGACCGCGACGGCAAATTAGCGTTGAACTCGGATTGAGCATGTAGTATGCTATAAGTCGTGCAGCTCGCCCCCGGCCCGAGAGCCCGTCGTGCAGGGGGTATCCGGGGCCACACGGGAGGAGGAACAAATCATGTTCAGGCACACTTCGGCCATCACGCTCGTTGAACTCGCCGCACTCGGCCTAGCAGTCGCGCTGGGCGCAACAGCCGTTCACGCCGACACGATCACCGTCTGCTGGGACGGCAGCGGGGATTATCGGACCATCCAGGAGGGGATCGACGTGGCTTCCGACGGCGACGAGGTGGTCGTCTGCGACGGCACCTACACCGGCGACGGCAACAAGAACCTCGACTTCCACGGCAAGGCGATCACCGTCCGTTCACAAAATGGCCCCGACAACTGCATCATCGACTGCGAGAACGACGGCCGCGGGTTCTACTTCCACTCCGGTGAAACACCCGCGTCGGTGGTACACGGCTTCACGATTATGAACGGGGCCGTCGAGTATTGCGGTGGGGGCCTCTACTGCCATTCCAGCAGCCCGACGATCCATCACTGCCGGTTTACGGCCAACACGGCTGGCTTCGGCGGTGGCGGCCTCTCTGCCACAGATGACAGCAACGCGGTCATAATCAATTGCACGTTCACAGCAAACGCGGCCCCGTACGGCGGCGGCGTCGACGTCCCGTCTCCCGGCCATGCGACCGTGACCGACTGCGTGATCATGAACAACACGGCCACCGAGGGCGGGGGAGGCATCGTGTCCGGTGATGCGACGATCAGCGGCTGCGCGATAACAGGAAACACCGCGGGCGATCGCGGCGGCGGCATGTACATTGGCGGCGATCTAACCATCACGGGCTGCACCATCTCCGACAACGTCGCCGAGGGACCTTACGGTCGCGGCGGCGGCATTGCCTGTTACTGGGCCGATGCCACGATCACCGACTGCACGCTGCTACGAAACATCGCAACTGACGCCGGCGGTGCGGTGTTCTGCTGGGACAGCCGCCTGTCCCTCATCCAGTGCGCGATGACGGGCAATGACGACGGAGCCGTCGCCTGCGTGGGCTCGCAGACAAGCTGCACCATTGCGGCGTCGCTCATCGCCAACAATGTGACGGACTCCAATGGGGCCGGCGTGTACTGCGCTGACATTTCCAGCCTGACTGTTGTGAACACGACGATTGCAGGGAACCAGGCGGGAGGCGAAGGTGGCGCGATCAAGTGTATCGCCGCCGATCGGGTGATGCTCGGCAACTGCGCCATCACCGGGAATGCGGCCGAGACTGGCGGTGCTCTTTTCTTTCACCTCGACTGCGCCGTGACGGTTGCAAACTGTACGTTGGCGGGCAACGCGGCCGCCAACGGGCAAGCGATCGCTTGCGCCTCGTTCGGGCCGCCAAACCACCTTGAGATAGTTAACTCTATTCTGTGGAACAGCGGCGACGAGGTATATAACCCCAGCGATTCGACGATTGCGATGATGTACAGCGACGTCACGGGCGGCTGGCCGGGCATCGGCAACATTGACGCCGACCCGCTGTTTGTCGATCCGGACAATGAGGATTTCCATTTGTCGCCCGGCTCGCCCTGCATTGACGCCGGCTGCAACTGGGCCGTGCCTCCGGACACCGCGGACCTCGATGAAGATGGTGACACGAGCGAGTACACGCCGCTGGATCTCGATGGCGAAGGGCGTTTCTTCGATGACCCGGACACGGCGGACACCGGCTGCGGTTGCCCGCCGATCGTGGACATGGGGGCGTACGAATTCGGCGACGCCGGTTCGCAACCTTGCCCCGGGGACCTCGACTGTGACCGCGTGGTGGGTCATTCCGACCTGGGGATCTTCTTGAGGGCGTGGCACATTTCCGACGAAGGCGACCTGAATTGCGATGGCGAGACTGACCACGCTGATCTCGGGATCCTGCTGGGACACTGGGGCGAGGGCTGCCCGTAGGTGGTGCAACGTGCATCGCCGACGTGCCGGATTCCGGAACGCTGCAGGCGGGAAGGGATTCCCGCGTGAGTGGGTGCGAGAAGGGATTCTCGCACCAGCGGGCACACCTACGCCAGATCCTTCGTCTGGCTCAGGATGACGACGAACTGCGCGTCCTAGCTCGCTAGAAGCTGCTGGAGCTTCTTCTCGGATTCCTTTTGGACCTTCTCGTGCAGGCTCTGGCCGTGGGAATCCATCGTGACCACGCAGGGGAAGTCCTCGACGCGGATCTTCCAGAACGCCTCCGGCACGCCGAAGTCGAGCTTGTAGACGTCCACGACTTCCTTGACGCTCTCGGCGATGAGCGTGGCGGCGCCGCCGATGGCGTGCAGGTAGACCCCGCCGTGCTCGGCGCAGCCCTTGAGGGTCTTGTCGCGCATGCCGCCTTTGCCGATTACGGCCCGCAGGCCGAAGTGGCCCATCACGTCGGCCTGATACGGCTCTTCGCGGATGCTGGTGGTGGGTCCGGCGGCGACGAACTCGTATTTGCCGTCGTCGCACTTCTTTACCACCGGGCCACAATGGTAGATGACGGACCCGTTGAGCTCCTTCTTGAGCAGCTCGTAGAACTCCTTCTCCGAGTCGGGGCACGGCCCTTTGACGAAGTTGTCCATCATGTATTTGTGGGCCGCGTCGCGGCCGGTGAAGATCACGCCGCTGAGCAGCACCTGGTCGCCGACCTTC
>JAUWXH010000537.1 GCA_030616465.1 Planctomycetota bacterium
CTACGGCGACGCCGGGCCGATCCCGCTGAATCCACACACGATCACGCGCAAGGAGCTGAAGATCTTCGGCAGTTGGGGCAGCGAGCCGCAGCACTGGACCGTCGCACTCGAGTTCCTCCGCACACGCCGCGACGCATACCCGTTCCACGAGCTGATCACACACCGTTTCGCGCTCGACCGGGTGAACGAGGCGCTCGACGCCGTGGCAAAGTGGCAGACCGGCAAGGCGGTGCTGCTTCCAAACGGCTGAACTGTGCGGCCACTGGCGCCAATTGCCAGCTTGTCGCCGTGCTCCTCTCCTAGCGAAGAATGCTGAAGGAGGCTCCGACCGCTGCAATGCCGACGATGCCACCGGCTACTTGTCCGGGACGAAGGCGACTTCGCTAATCATCAGGTTGGGCCCGGCAGTGGGGTCGGCGCTCAGGTCGATTCGGCCGTCGCGTGTCTCGTCGGACGCTGTGTCGAAGGCGAGCCATCTACCGGCGCCCGAGTGATCGCTCAGGGCGTAGTCCCGCCCTTCCACGGTGATCAAGCCGCGGCCGTTCAGTTTGTTCCAGTCGTGGACGTGGACGTAGAGCTTGCCGCGCGCGCCCGGCAGTACGATCAGCGCGACACCCAGCGGATTGCCGTGCCAGGCGGCGCCGGCGGCGTCGAGCGCGTGAGCGACCATTACGTCGCCGGCGCCCGGCTCATCGCCCGCCGGCGGATAGCACCAGACCGTCCAGCGATTCTCAGACCCGCCGAGCCGAACCTGCAGCGTCATCGTCGTCGCCTGCGTCAGCTTCGACAGCGGTGCCTCGATGCGACCGAAACGGGTGACCGCCCGCGGGTACGTCGATCGGGCCAATCTCGCCTTGGGCGCCGGGGTCGCCCTCCTGTGTTGTCAGCGACCATGCGGCCCTCACCGCCGGCAAGTCGCGCGAGCCGAAATGCGAGACCTCGACCGTCGCCGAAAAGCTTTGGTCGCTCGTCCACGTGTATCGGTCGAAGCGCGCCAGCGCCACGGTTGGCGCGTTCCAACGGCGCACCTCATCGGCGCCGACGATCCCCTTGGACTGCCAGAACGGATCGAGGACGCCCACTAATGCTTCACTCTGCCCGGTGAAATCGTTGAGCATCAGCAGTTGGAAACCGGCGTACTCGGGCGTGCGGCGGAAAGCTGCGTGCTCGGCCTTGTATTGGAGACACTGGAAGCAGGTCGAGGCGGATCGACCACTGGCCGGCCAAATCCGCGCGAAGGGGTTGACCCGCGGCGGCCCCCGCCGTCGAAACCGTCAACAGTGGGATCCTGCAGACGGTCGCCGCGATCCTGCACGGATTCCGGGTGCGTCTCAGGTGATGCATCTCGCGTCACTCTGCCGGACGAATTCGCACAAGCACGACACCGTGCCGGCCGACCGTCGCTTCGAACTGCTTGTCAAACACCCCGAGGTCCCGCTGGCGCCACAAGTCGCGCACAGCCCGCTCGCCGTGCAAGCCGAGTTCCGACGAGCGCACAGCGATGTTTTGCTCGACCTCGCTGAGGTTGAACAACCCCACGGCGACCGAGCCGTCGTCCATCGGCTTGGCCATGATCAATACCTCATCGGCCTGCTGGACGACCCGCGCCTGCTTGCCCAGCGGATCCTGATTGACCGCGATCACCTCGGCGTTGCAGAGGACGTTGAGCGTGAACTCGTCGAGCCGGGTCATGTCGCCGGAAAAGATCAGCGGCGCCGCCATCAAGCACCACATCGACATGTAGCTGTATTGCTCGTTGGAGGTGAGCGTCGTGGGCCGGCCGGTTCCCATCTGGTGGGCGTCGCCGGTCCACCCGATGAGAATGTAGTCAGGATCGTTCCAGTGGCCTGGGCCGGCATGTGCGTGATGTTGGGCATTGCTCAGGCCGACGCGGTAAAAGCCCGGCAGCAGGCCGCCGCGCG
>JAUWXH010000291.1 GCA_030616465.1 Planctomycetota bacterium
CATAGGTGACAACCGTCCGGAATTCGCGCCGCGGCTGAAAGCCTTCCAGGGCGAGCGTGTGAGGGGGGTCGTCCGCCCGCTGCACGCACAGGGTGACCGATGCCAATCCGTAGGCGTCCTTGAATTGCAGCCCGATCGGCAGCGCGGCCTGCGGGGTGATGAACCGCCCAGCCTCCGCCAGCTCCAGCCGTACGTCCGGCGGCTGATCAGCCACGACTTTCAGCGTGTAGCGCACCGGGCGGCGGTTCTCCCACCCGTCGGCATCGGCCAGGGCGAAGTGGTAGGAACCGGATATCGGCTCCGCCCAGCGCACGCGAACGTGGTCGGCCGAAACGAGCTCGCTGGTCGCGACCGGGCCCGCGCTGCCGGCGAATTCCGCCCGCGCGACCGGCTTGTTGAGCCACGCCTCGAGCTCAAGCGTGCTGCCGCTGAGCACTTCGAGCACCGTCTCTTGCTCAACGGCCACCGGTTCCAGGTCCGTATAAGCCGGCGGCGTGATCCGTGCCACCGTCCGCACGACGGCCGGGCGCTCGACCGCCTCGACGACGTATTTACGCGTACGTTCGTCACCGCCGACGATGCGGAACCGCACGTCCTCGCTCAACACGCCCAGCGACGCTCGTAGCTGCTTACCACCCACGAGCGTCATGGTTTCCCGACCGTCGCGGCCGGAGGGCGTGCGCCAATTGAGCATGGCCGACGGCGGCGGGCGCCCGGTGACGGCGGCAACGACCTCAAGCTCATCGCCCCGCGGCAGCCGACGCCGTCCCGCGCTGTCGAACCCCAGCACACGGATGTGGGTCCACTGCGGCCACGGAATCTCCCCAAGCAACCAGTTCCGCCGAAACCACGTGCCCAACGTGTCCGGCATCACGGCAGACGCCAGCGCGATCAGCAGCAGCGTGGCGAGTAGTTGCCCGGCCCGCCGCCTGGCCCGGCGGTGGTTTAGCACGGCGAAGAACGATACGTCGTCCGCCGGCTGGCAGGCGTCATGCATGACCGCACGCACAAGCTGCGGGGAATGGTGCTCGGCGTCGCCAACCTGTCCGGCGGCAAACTGGACGACGGTGGCGAGCCGGTCGTGAAGCTGCGGATGGGCCCGGTCCACCATCGCCGCCAGCCAGCCATCGCTCAGCGGGCGCAGCAGCGGCCTGAGCAACGAACGGTAGCCCACCCACAGC
This sequence comes from Planctomycetota bacterium, assembly GCA_030616465.1. Lineage (GTDB taxonomy): Bacteria > Planctomycetota > Phycisphaerae > UBA1845 > Fen-1342 > JAUWXH01. The sequence goes on from JAUWXH010000291.1 coordinate 1,182, forward strand.
CAAAGCGCCGCGATCGCCAGGCTGACGACCGCCCGCTGATCCACGCTCAGCTTCAGCCAGCGATCCAGCGCCAGTTGGGCCAGCCCGCCGTAGACGATCGCCAGAACGACGTACACCGCCCCGTTCAACGCGAGGTAGAGTCGACACCGCCGTCGCAGACGCCCCAACGGCGCGAAGATGCGCTGCTCAAGCCGCGTCTCCAGACTGTCCGCAGGCACAACACTCACAACAGATGATGCCTCCGGCGTAAGGCCCACTCCACCGCGAGCAGGGATGCCACCACGATCAGCACCGGGCCGCGATCCCACAGGGGCGTGTCCGAGCCGCGCGTCACCTTGACCTGTTCGGCCGCCTCGATCCAGTTGGGCAGTTCGTCAGCCTTTTCCAGCGGCGTATAGCGGCCGCCGGTCCGTTCGGCCAACTCCGCGAGTTGGTCGGCCTGCAAACGCAGGGATCGCAACTCGATGTCCGGCTGCTGGACGAGCACGCGCTTGACCAGCGACTCTTCACGGACGTCGGCGCCGTCGGCCGCGATCGATCCCGCCAACGGCACGCGGACCACGGCCGGACCGGGACGATCAAAGGGAACGCGCCCGGCGAACCAACCCTCGCGCCCCGCGACCGCGTTCAGCGTGTGCGACCGGCATGTGCCGTCACCCAGCTCGAGCAACACCTCGATCCGGGCCTCTTGCCACGGAACAAAAGCTTCGTCCAGAACCCGCGCTTCGATCTTCACGTAATCGCCCACGTTGACCGCCTCGCGGTCGAGCACGATCGTGCCGCGCTTGCTGGCACCCTCTCGGCGCGTCTGGGCCAGATAGCGAACCAATTGCACCCAAAAGTGGTTGAAGTAGCGCTCGCCCGTGCCGCGCCAACGCCAGGTGTTATCGAACCCGAGAAAGGCGGTCCGACCCGAGCCGAACGGCTGAGTCGCCATAAGGATCGCGGGCCCGTAACGATTGGCGTGCGCTCGGCTGCCGTGCCGCATCAGCACGGTCGCCAGCGGCTTCTCACGCAGCACCGGCAGATACCACCATATACCCGGCAACGCCGACCAGATCTCTTGGTTGGTGTCCGGGTCCGAGTGAAGCGTCAGCAGCGGGTGAGCGCGCGTCTGGTCGGACAGTTGGATCGGAGCGGACCGCGTGCGGTAGGCTCCTTGCTCGCTCAGTCGTACGTCGGCGTCCGGGTCCGGGATCACCGGCAACATCGTAACCAGCTCCTCCAGGCGCGGGTCACGCAGCAAACGCGTGGCAAAGTGTGGGCCGGCCTGAAGCAGCAACCCGCCGCCGAACTCGTCCACCAACCGTCGGGCCGTGATCGCCCAGGACGAATCGAGCCCGCCCGGGTTCGGGTCCAGCAAGACGATTGCGTCGTATGCGAACACGTCTTCCGGGCGGCGGGGCAGCTCGGCGATCGGCGTGTTGCCGTCGCGGACCGCCTGGGCATCCGCGGATTGCAGCCAGCAACTCACATTGACCGTCTGGTCACGCTCGAGCAGACGCGTCACGTAGCGGTACTCGTAACTCGGTCGCCCGGCCACGAGCAGCACGCGAATCTGCTCGTCCAGCACCAGCACCGACGCTTCCCGCACGTTGTCGAACGCCACGGCCTCGACTTCCAAGAGCTTCGCCCGGGCACGATAGAAGAACTCACCCGCCTGGTTGGCGTCGATCTTGAAGGGGACTTCCACCGCCGCCATCTCGCCGCCAAGCTGCACCTCGCGGCCGGCGATCGTTCGCTCCTCACCGCCGCCGTGTTGCTCGCTGAGCTCGAGCTGCACGCCCGTCGGCTCGATCCCCGTGGCGGCCAGTTCCACGCGCAGCTCGAACGGGTCACCCTTCGGGGTGGTCAGCGGGGCGACAATATTCGTGACGCGTATATTCGCCGGCTCCTCGGTCGACCCGACCCCGACGGCGTAGATCGGCGCGCGGGATCTCCTGGCAGCGGCGGCCACGTCCTCCACCGACATGCCTTTGTTGAAGTTGCCGTCGGAGATGAGCACCAGCCCCGCGACCGGGCTTTCGCCCGCGTTATCCAACGCCGTGGTGACGGCCTGCCCCAGGTCAGTCGTGTTCTGGACTGCTATTGTCGTCCCGGCGATGCTGAAAGACCTGGGTGGCGCGGGCATCTCGTCCGCGGACGGGTCCCGCATCGCTTCGGTGGCGGGCGACTCGACTGTCTCCTCCCACGGGAGTTGGATGCGGGTCGTCTGCTCTCCAAACGCGTACAGCCCTAGCTCGTTGTATGCCGCGAGCCGTTTCAACCAGCCGTGGTCTTCACCCTCCAACAACCTCCCCACCTCCGCAACCCTGAACTGTGACTCCTGAACCCCGAACCCCGCCATGCTCGCCGACACGTCGGTCAGCACCGCCACCGTCGCGCTGATGGTGCGTACCGTGTACGTAGCGATCACTGGCTCCAGCCAGATGCCGGCCAGGGCGACGAGCACCAGGCAGCGCACGCCCGCCAGCAGGCTGCGCAGCCGCACGCCGGCACCGGCCCGCGCCTCGCGCCGGTACAACCAGATGACGGCGTAGCAGACCCCTACCAGCACCAGCAGCCCCAGCAGGCGCAGCCAGCCGGACGGCATTCCCGCCAACTCGAATGCCTGCCGCTGCTGTTCGCTAATCGTCGCCAGCACCAACCTGCGTCTCCAGCCGACCCCTTCACTCGCCCAGGGGAGTGCGGGCGTCCCGCCCGCTCCCATTTCACCGCCCGACCGGTCGCCCGAACCACCACGCCAACCCCTGCTCCGCCAGCAACGTTGCGCCCAGCAGCAACAGCAGCCCGGGCCAGAGTTCGCGCCGGGTCTGCCCCTCGTCGCCCAGGGGAGTGCGGGCGTGCCGCCCCCCGAGTACCCGCTGACGGTCGCCGCCGAATCTCACCGCCGCGAGAACCAACATGTGCGGCCCGTCGCCCCACCCCGGGTCCAGATAGTCCCGGCGCCC
>JAUWXH010000492.1 GCA_030616465.1 Planctomycetota bacterium
GTGTGGCAAAACACACCTCCATTCCACCGGTTCACGTTAGTCCTCCGCCGGTCGTGAATCAAGGTCGCAACCCGCGTGACACCAGGAGGGGGCGGCGCAGAGAAGCCGCGAGCCTGCTTCTGTCGCCCCGGGGAAGCGACGTGACCGTGTCAGGCCCGTTTGCCGCGCAACACGACGGACTGTATTATCCGCGCTCACGCGCCACGGCATGGGGGGCCGCGTCTGGCACGCGCCGGGCCGGGCGCCCGCGCCACGCCCCTTTATGCGTAAACCATCCGGGTGTTCCATGACCGCGACGGTCGGCGAGCCAGAGATTGAAGAGGTCACGCAGCGACTCGGGCACGAGATGTTCGACCGCATGCGTGCCGGCCGACCGTCGATCCTGACTGCCGAGTGGTGGGAAGAGCGGCTCATGGGCGTGTTCATGCGGAACGAGTGGCTCAAGGTCCAGGCGTTCCGCTTCATCGACGCGCTGCCGATGATGAGCTCCGATGCCGACGTCGCCCGCCACCTGAAGGAGTACCTTGTCCATCCCAGCTATGCCCGCAACGGCGGCGACGGACGTCACCATAGCCCCGAGCAGGAGCGGAAGATCGCGCTGGCCGAACTGCAACCCGGCGGCGCGCGGGCGTTCGTGAAGTGGGTCTCGCGGCTGATGAACTTCGAGCGACTGGACTCGCCGCGGGCACGGTTGCTTGCCTGGGCGGCCCGCAAGAGCTCGGTGACGATGGCGGGGCGTTTCATCGCCGGGTCGAACGTGCAACAGACCGTGCGGGCGATCCGCCGCATGCGCCACCAGCGACTGGCCTTCACCGTGGACGTGCTGGGGGAAGCGGCGGTCTCGCGGGTGGAGGCCGAGCGCTACCAGCAGGTGTACCTGGACCTGCTCACCGCGCTCCCGCGGCACGCCGCCGCCTGGCCGACCGTGCCGCTGATCGACGAGGGCAACGGCGTTCCGGTCCCGCGGGTCAACGTCTCGGTCAAGCTGACCGCGCTCAACCCGGGGCTGGACGCGCTCGATCCGGCACGGGCCAAGCGGGCGGCCAAGGACCGGCTGCGGCCGCTGCTGCGCAAGGCGATGGAAACCGGCTCGCACCTCCATATCGACATCGAGCATTACGCCATCAAAGCCCTTACGCTCGACATCTGCCGGGAGCTGTTCACCGAGGATGAGTTCCGCGACTATCCGCACTTCGGGATCGTGCTGCAGGCTTATCTCAAGGAAGGCGACCGCGACGCGGCCGAAACGGTGGAGTGGGTCAGGCGACGCGGCGTGCCGATCTGGGTGCGGCTGGTGAAGGGGGCTTACTGGGATTCTGAAACGGTCTGGGCCGAGCAGGCCTGTTGGCCGTGTCCGGTGTGGGAGCAGAAGTGGCAGTCAGACGCCTGCTTCGAGCGCGTGACGCGGGTCCTGCTGGAAAACCACAAGCACATCTGCACTGCGTTCGCCAGCCACAACATCCGTAGCCTGGCCCACGCGATGGCTTTCCAGAAGCTTCTGGACGTCCCGGGCAGCGCGTTTGAACTGCAAATGCTGTACGGCATGGGCGATCCGATCAAGCGGGCCGGTGTGGAGATGGGCCAGCGCTGCCGCATCTATATACCGTACGGCGAAATCCTGCCTGGGATGGCGTATTTCATCCGCCGCCTGCTCGAGAACACCGCCAACGAATCGTTCCTGCGGCACACGGTCGATGAGGACACGCCGGAAGACGAGCTGCTGACCGGCCCGGAGGAAATCGGTCGCCGCACGCCGCCGTTCAACAAGCCCGATGTCGTTCGCTACGAGTTCGAGGAAGCGATCATGGACCCGTTCGAGAACGTCCCGAATACTGACTTCACGCGTGAGCCGAGCCGGCAGGAGATGCTCTCCGGGCTGGCCCAGGTGCGGGCCGAGATGGGCCGCGAGTATCCGCTGATCATCGGCGGGCAACGTATCACCACCGGCCGGTGGACGGATTCGCTCAACCCCTCGCGCCCGTCGGAGGTGGTCGGCCGACTTGCCCAGGCCGACGAGCAGAGCGTTGAGCGGGCGGTGAGGGCCGCCGCCGCCGCGTTTGCGACTTGGCGCCACGTCTCGCCGCACGAGCGGGCCGAATACCTGTTCAAGGTGGCCGAGGTCATCGGGCGGCGACGGTTCGAGCTGGCAGCACTGGAAGCGATCGAGTGCGGCAAGCCCTGGCGCGAGGCCGACGCCGACATCTCCCAGGCGATCGATTTCTGCAACTACGACGGCAAGGAGATGATCCGCCTGGCGGACAACGTTCGGCGGCGGGACATCGCCGGCGAGACCAATG
>JAUWXH010000313.1 GCA_030616465.1 Planctomycetota bacterium
CCCGACGTGCCCGTCGCCATCTAAGTCGGCATTCTCGTTCCAGTTGGGATCACCCACGTGCGAGCACCAGGCCGCCAACAACGCACCCAGGTCAGAGTGATCGGTATCACCATCGCCGTCGACGTCGCCCGGGCAGGAGATGCCACCCTGGTTCAGCAGCAGCGAGCAGTTGCCGCTGCCTTGGTTCGCCGTAACGGCGTCGTTCCAGGAGTCGTCGTTCAGGTCGCCGACAGCCAGGCCCCAAGAGTCGTCGCCCACCTCGTAGTTGCAGCGATCAAAGAAGTGGCCCGTCCCGTCGTTGGTGAAGACCGTCACGACGCCCGGAGGGGCCCCGCCGCTGGTGCCCACGTTGAGGACGATCCCCTCGGGGCCGGGTTGTCCGTCCAGATCGCCGAACTTTATCGCCGAGCCGGCGTACACCCCTGTCCAGTACGTGGTGGTAGCGTAAGTCGCGTCCCCGTTGTTGAGGGACACCGTGAAGGCGCCGTCGCCCCAATAGAGCGCAGACCCCACGTCATTGTCCCCGTCGTCGTCTACATCGGCTATGGTGATGGAGATGTTGCAGCTACCGCCCGTGCCGATTTGCTGTGCGGAGAAGGTCCCGTCCCCGTTGTTCAGAAACTGGTCGAAGCACCAGGGGTACCAGACGCCCACGACGATGTCGTTTCCGTTGACGCCGTCCAGGTCGCCGATAGCCACACTTACCGGGGTATTAGCCCCCTCGGTCGGGGGATAGGTGGGGCCGGGCGTGAAGGTGCCGTCGCCGTTGTTGAAATGCACGGCGAGGAGGTCGTAGCCTGCCCAGTCAGTGTGCACGGTGGCCAGGTCCCCGTCGCCGTCGCCGTCAAGGTCGCCGATCGCCACGCAGTTCGCGAAGTAGTCCGTGGTGACCGTGCTCGGGGTGAACCCGCCGGTGCCGTCGTTCAGGTAGAGCGAAGCGTAGTCGCTGTAGTAGTACACCACGACAATGTCATTACCGTTGACGCCGTCTAGATCGCCGGTGGCCACGTACTCAATCGTGTCACCCCCATCGTAGGTGGCTTGGTCGGGGAAGGTGCCGTCCCCGGCGTTGAACATCACGGTGAGCCGGCCGGAGAAATCGTAGTGTCCTACGGCCAGGTCGAGGTCGTCGTCACCGTCCAGGTCGCCTATCGCCACGGACTCCGGAAGGTACGGGTCCCCCACCTCAATCGGCGTGGCGGGGTAGAAATGCTCGCACTGGGCGAGCGCGGGCGTCGCCCTCAAGCCACCGAGCGCCACAGCCGCGGCCAAAACAACAAGCCCCCGTGTATGCGTACAGTAGAACATGCTGCACCTCCTCCTTCAAAGAACTGAGCTTCGAGTCCCCGGTCCACAGACCCGCTTGTCCGGCGTCGCGAGCCGGGGGAACGCATCCATTCCCGACCGACGCATTATACCCCCGATCGCGCGTGTCTGCTACTGTCGGCTGATCACCGTCGCGGTCCCAGGCCCGAACAGCGTCGACGTCGCCGACTCCGGCACCACCGCCACCCACGGAGGTGGCGTCGGATTGGTCGCCTATGGTCGTCGTGGCGGCGGGCGGCGCTTGCCGCCCTCATCCTCTTCGTGCTTCCGTTGACCACGGCCTTCGTGGCGCGAGGCACGGCGGTCGTAACGCTCCAGCAGGTCCTTTAGCCGACGGTCCACCTCGCCCGCGGGGTCGCTCCCCAGCCCGGCGACCCGCTCGCCGAGCCGGGCAATTTCGGCGTCAACTTGCTCGGCGACCATGTCCTTAAGCCGGGCACGAAGCTCGCGACGCTGCTCGGGGTCTGATGCGGCTTGCCAGGCTGCAACGGCTTCGCGAATCTCCGGCGGTTCGGCAGACAGCTCCATCGCGTCAGCGTGCGTGACCCGCTTCAGTTCGCGCTCGACGTCTTGGTCACGCCTCCGCTCCAGGATCGAGATCCAGCGCTCGATGGCTTGGATCTCCAGACGCAGGTTCTCGGCGACGAGCTCGCGCATCCGGCGGCGCCAGTCCTCTGACCGAGGACGTTCTTGCGAGCGCCGCTTCGAGCCGCGCGTGCCGCGTTGCAGAGCCCACAGGTTGCGCGAATGCCGAATGATGATCCGCCCCAGCTCGGGGTCCTGCGCGAAGATCCGCCGCAGGTGACGGACGCGCGGTATGAGCCGGTCGAGGTGGCGGCGATACGCCTGCGGACTGCGCTCACGGACGCGCTCTAGCAAGCGGTAAGCGTGTGGCATTTCCTGGCGCGTGAACTCGATCAGTTCCGCTTCTTCGCCCTCGCGCAGAGGGCCACGGTCTTCCGGCAACGGGCGAAAGGGGTTGGCCTGTCCGAAGTCCGCAGCCAGCCCCGCGCCGGGCGGTTCCGGCGGCGGGCCCGCCCGCCTGCGATGCTGGGCGTCGCGTCCCCGCTGCGCCCAGGCAGAATCGGCCCCGCACCACAGCAGGCCGATCATCGCCGCGCTCACCGTGAGAACCGGAATGGCTCGCAATCGGGTGTTTAACATGTTGCCACCAAGCCCGAGTCCTGCCCTTTTCACGCCCCCGCCAGCAGCGAACGCGACTGGTCCAGGCTTTCCAGCAGATTCTCCAGTTCCTGTTCTTCGTCGGCGGGCGTCAAGCCACGGTCGGGGATCCAGTCATCGGTCAGCAGCATGGTAACGCGCTCGCTGGACTGCTCGATTGCCGCCGCCCATTCGGCCAGCATCTCGGCCGGGTTTGCCGGCGCCAGGTCGGCGGTCGGCCCGGTCGGTGGCGGCCAACCTAAGCTCGCCGCCAGCAGAAGCGCCGCCGCAACCGCCCCCCAACGCCGAAAGAGTCTCAGCCGACGCGCCTGCTGCTCGACCCGGACGGCCTCTTGCGCGACGGCGGCCTTGACCCGCTCGATGCAATTCCCATGCGGATCGGGTGTGCGCAGGTGATCTGCCAGCAGCCCCATCTGCCGGTCGAGCGTACGTTCAAGTTTATCCAGCCTGTCGCTCATCGCCGTAATCAAACCTCGTCACCGAAGACCACCCGCAGGCGGTTCAATGCCCGGTGTGCCCGGGCCAGCGCGGTGCCCACCGGAACCCCGAGCATGTCGGCGATCTCACGGAACGATAGCCCCGAAAAGTGCCGGAGCAAAATGATTTCCCGTTCGGCGTCCGTGAGCCGTTGCAGACATGCGTCCAGGCGCTGCCCGGCTTCCAGTCGCATCAGTCTCCGGTCCGGCCCGTCTGGTTTTCGGTCGGCCGGTTCGCCCGGCCCGGCTTCGTCGCCGTCCGCGAGTCCTTCGAGCGTGGCGAACTGCCCGCGGCGTCTTGCCCGTCGGGCGTGATCGCGGGCCAGGTTGGCCGCGATGCGGAAGAGCCACGCCTCGAACCGGCCGCGATGCTCGTAGTCGCCGATCTTGCGGACCACGCGCAGGAACGTCTCTTGCAGCAGCTCCTCGGCGGTTTCGCGCGAGCCGGTCAGCCGGTACAGCAGCCCAAAGACGCGTGAGCCGTAGGTTTCGACCAGCGTGTTGAGCGCGTCCGGGTCGCGTCGCCGGGCACGCCGGTACACCTCGTCCAACCCGGCTCGGTCCACGACGTCCTCTCACTCAGGCTAAACGAACGGGGCGAAGCGGGATTGCAGGATGATAGCGAAGCTGGCGGGGTCGGCCAAAAGGGCGTGAGGGCGGCCGGGCGGATTTATCGGACCAAGGCGGACCCTCACCCCACCCAACGTCGAATCCCCGGCCCCGACGACAGCTCCAGCCTGCCCGGCCCCGGCCTGCCTCCACAAGCCCCTTAGGGAATCTCAAACCCGTTGGGCACGCTGGTCATGCCTTCGCCGGGCTCCGTCACGATGCTGCCTGACGGATACCAGTACGTGATCTCACGCGACTCCTTGTCCGTCAGTCGGGCCACGTGCCCGTCGAAGAACATGGCGT
>JAUWXH010000487.1 GCA_030616465.1 Planctomycetota bacterium
CCGATCGACGGTACCCGCTGAATGCCCGGCGGATAGGTGCAAAACCGCGTGCGCCCGACGAGCTGTTGACGCAGCCCCAGGGCACAGCAGATTTCGGTAACGTTCGGGGCGGCAGAGACAATGCGCAGGCCGGGCTCGGCCTGCTCGTCGTCCACCACCGGCGGATGCAGGACCCAGTCGCGCAGTTGCGGCTCGGCGGGCTTCGAATCAGCCGGACGCGAGGCAGACTGCCCCAGCGCCCCGCCCGCCGCGATGACAGCGACCACCACGAGCGGCAGAAGCGCTCCGACACGGCGCCCCGCAACCATGCGTGGGGTGATCATCGCGGCGCTTCCGGCAGGGTGGTCGGCATCTCCTTCTCGATGAGGGCGGTCACGTACGCTGATTGGCCCTGACTTGAGAACGAGGCGTCGTTGCCGAACACGTCGAAGACCATGCGGCCCCACACGAACAGCACGCCGATCTCCGTCCAGCAGCCCTCATCGCCGGCGTTAAAAGCCTTGGCGTCGATCGGCCGAAAGTGCTCGTACGCTTTACGCGCTACTACGCGAGAGTCGAAGGCAAACGCCCGCACGGTTGTACGGCGCTTCGGGTCATCCTCGTGGCGGTACACGGCCAGCCAAACGTGGGTGGGCCGGAAGCGGCGCCAGTCCCGGGCATCCTCGCCGAGCGCCCGAGCCGCCCGGACGAACGAGCCGTCCCAGACCGCGTCTTGCAAGACCCACGGGGCGGCCTGCGAGCCTTCGGGGAGCACAGCCGTTATCGTTTTTGCCCGCCATGCGCAGCCGCCGTGGATGCACATGCAAGCCAATCCCAGGAACAGCCGCGCGGTCATTGCTCCAGCTCCCACTGCAACGTCAGGTTGTGCTCGCGCTCGTGGACGATGGTCGAGGCCGGGCCGTGCCCGGAATACAGCACCGTCTCGTCCGGCAGCGTCAGCAGGTGCTGCTGGATGTTTGCGAGCAGGCGCTGGCGCGAGCTGCCGGGGAAGTCGTAACGGCCGATGCTGCCGGCGAACAGCGCGTCGCCGGTGAACACGACTCCGGCTTGGGGACAGTAATAGGCCAGCCCGCCGGGCGAGTGCCCCGCGACATCCAGCACCCGCCAAGCCAGCTCACCCAGTGACAGCGCGTCCCCGGGCCCGATCAGCCGATCGGCGTTCGGTATCACGATTGGAAAGCCGAACTGGGCCGACATATTGGCGTTCGCGTTCTCGAGCATGTGCTCTTCGTCGCGTGGGGCGATGATCTTTACCTCAGGAAACGACGACCGCAGCGACCCGACGCCGCCGATATGGTCCGGGTGACAGTGCGTCAGCAGGATGCTGTGCGGGGAGAGCTGCCGGACGCCGATTGCCTTGACGATCTCCTCCGGCTGTGGCGGCAGGCCGGGATCGAGGATCCAGCAATCCGGGCCGTCGTCGCCCCACAGCAGAAAGCCGTTCTCCTGGAACATCGGCTCGATGAAGACTTCAACGTGCAATCGGCCGTGTGTGTTCATCCGTGTTTCCTTCGACCTCCTGGTCGTTTGCCTCGGCAGCCACTCTGGAGCCGAACACTGCCATCCCGCTATCCTGGCGGCCAATCCTACCGTCATCGCGACGACCAACCCTCGCCGTCATCCTGACGACCAACCCTCGCCGTCATCCTGACGACCAATCCTACCGTCATCCTGACGACCAACGGGAGGAAGGATCTAGCCCCGAATGCGTGACGAGCCCTCGTCGCGGCCAGATTCCTCGTCGCCGGCGCTCCTCGGAATGACGTGCAGGCGATTGTTGCCGCCCCAGGCGCGGCTGCAAGTCCGTGCCGCCGGATTCGGCCTGCCTCAGCCGGCGGCCGGCGAGCGATACAACGCGACGTACAACGGGCAGCGCTCGAGCAGCTCCGCGTGCGTGCCGACGTCCATGATCCGCCCGGCGTCCATCACCACGATCCGCTCGGCCATTTCCATGACCGTGTGACGATGGGCGATTACGACCCTTGCTCCTCCAGGCGTGCCGTTTCGTCCAACGCCAGCGACAGTGACTCCAGCAGTTGAGCCGGGCGAGGGGTGGTTTCTCGATAGATCTGCACGAACGACTCAGCGGCCGGGCGATAGTCGCTGTCGTTCACCAAGCGCTTGCAGTCGGTTTCTTCGTTAACGTCCTGACCGCGGAGAACGGCCACCCATGTCTCGATGTGCCGCCGGGGAATCCAATGCACGATTCGCTCGCCTGCTTTACGTTTCCGCTGACCGCCGTCGGCCAATTCCCGCGCGAGTTGTTGCGCTCGCTTCTCCACGGTGTTTTGGTCGGCATCGATCACGATCACCAACCCCACTCGTTGGTAGCT
>JAUWXH010000132.1 GCA_030616465.1 Planctomycetota bacterium
ACGCCGCCGCCCGCGTGGACATGACCGGCCCGTGGTCCGAGTTCTCCCGCACGACGGTGACCGGGACGCGCCGTTTGTTGGAGGCGGCGTTGCCCTGCCGGCCGAGCCGCTTCGTCTACGTCAGCTCGGCGGGGGTCTACCTGGGCGCACAGGGTCACGGTGCCGCGTCGGCCGACCGCACGCCGGTGAATCCCTCGCCCTACAATCTCTATGCCCGCGCCAAGCTGGAAGCCGAAGACCTCGTGCGCAGCGCGTGCGAACGGGCGGGCTGCCCGTGGACGATTGTTCGGCTGGGGTTTCTCTACGGCCCGGAAAACCGGGCATTGCTCAGGCACCTCGTCCCGCTGCTCGAGCGTGGCCGACTGTTCATCATCGGTAGTGGCCGGAATCGCATTGCCACCCTGTACGTGGACGACGCGGCCCGCGCGGTTCTGCTGGCCGGCACGCATCCGGCGACCGGAAACAAGATCTACGACGTCGCCAGTGATGAGCACGTGACGCAGCGAGAGTATCTGGAGGCGAGCGCGGACGCCCTGGGGTTGCCGCGTCCGCGCCGCCGCGTGGGGCGTCGGGTGGCGTACGCCGCCGCCGGCCTCGCCGAGCTTTGGGCCTGGCTGTGTGGAGGCGTGCCGTCATTCACCCGCGCGATGGTCGTCCTGATGGCAGCCGACCAGGTGCTCGACACGAGCCGCATCCGCGAAGAGCTGGGTTGGCGGCCGGAAGTGGCGTTTGAGGAGGGCATGCGCCGCACGGCCGCGTGGCACCGCCAATTACGCGCGGAGCGCCAATAGCGTCCGGGGGCTTCTTACTGTGAGTCGGGCAGGCTATGGCGTTGGCGGGGCAAGCCCGCCTGCCGGTCGTCCGATAGTTATGGTATACTGTTGGAGCGGTAGGGCGGGTCTTAATCGGCTTTGCCGCGTGTTTGGATACGGTGCAACTGGCCGCCGACGCAACGCGTCCCTTTCGGTGGGGACGCCTTGCGTCGCCGGCCCCAGCTTGGGCCCGGGTTAGATGGAAGCTAAGAACTGTCCGCTCGAAGCGTGCCAGGAACGCATCGGGTATCATTTCAACGACGCTGACCTGCTGCTGGCAGCGCTGACGCACGCCTCCTACGCCGACCAACGCGTCAACAGCAACGAACGGCTTGAATTCCTCGGCGACGCGGTGCTGGGGCTGGTGGTTTGCCAGGCCCTGTATGAGCGTCTGCCGCAGGCGCTGGAGGGTGAGCTCACCAAGATCAAGTCGGCGGTCGTTTCCCGTCGCGTCTGCGCGTGTGTTGCCGATGAGCTCCGGCTGACCGAAGCGTTGGTGCTCGGGCAGGGCATGGAGCCGGACGAGCAGTTGCCGCGCTCACTGGCGGCCGGCGTCTTCGAGTCGATCATCGGGGCCATCTATCTCGACGGCGGGCTGACGGCCGCCCGCGAGTTCATCTTGAAACACATGGAGGAGGAAATCCGCTCGGCGGCCGCCTCCGAGCATCAATTCAACTATAAGTCGCAACTCCAGCAGCATGCGCAACGCCAACTCGGCGCCACGCCCGAGTACGAGCTGCTCGACGAGAAGGGGCCGGACCACGCCAAGTGTTTCGAGGTGGCGGTAACACTCGGCCGCCAGCAATTCCCCAGCGCCTGGGGCCCGAACAAAAAGGAAGCCGAACAAAAAGCCGCCCACCTGGCCCTGATCGCCATGGGGCTGATCACCGACGAAGTCCAGGACGAGGAATCAGCGTAGCGTGGGTCGCGACCCACCTGCTCTCTACCGTCCAGCGGTGTTCGATTCAGAATTCGATAAGGGTCGGGGCAAGGAACATCATGATCAGATTGAAGCCGCCGTGCGCCACGATGCAACTCTCGACGCCGAACCTCTCGCACAGCTTGCCCAGCGCGAGGCCGATCGGAAAGACCTGAGCCATTTTCACCCACCCCGGTTCCAGTGTGCCGGCGTGCCCGCTTGACCACAATGCGGCGGTCAGAATGATCGCGACCCAGTACCACTGGCCCTGGAGCCTCATGCTCTTGGCCAAGAGGTTCTGGATGCCGAGGCGGAAGACGATTTCCTCGATGAACGCGAACTCCAGCATGGCGAGGGCTGCCAACAAAGATGCTTCGGAGGCCAATCCAGCGGTGGCGGGTTGCAGCTCCACGAGCCGCCGGACGGTTTCGGATGCGCGCGGCGTGGTCGCGCTCAAGAGGACATAAGAGTAGGTTGCGGCCCCTACAATCGTCAGCAACACGGCGAGGCTGAACGCTCGCGTCAGCACCGGCAAGCTGCGCCGCCGTCGCCTGAAGATCGCCTGGAGGATGGGGGCAGCGGGGCGCCGAGCACGCCTGCAGCAGTACATGCCGACGGAGGCAAACACGATGATGCGGACCAAGCCGATCAAGTCGATGCAAAAGGTTGATACCCCAAAGACTTCTGTGACGAGTTCCAGATTGGGTAGAATGAGCGCCAACTCGAAAAAAAGGTAGATGAGCCCGAAGGCGAGCCCGAACTTCGTGAAGGGTCGTACGCGCTTGCGGTATCGAAAGAAGTCGATCACACAGAGGATCAGCAACGCGATCATCGCCGCGCCGAAGACGATCAAGACAACGGACATACCCATCTCCCCTTGAAATGCCCCATTAGGTCGCACAGAAGCACTCCCAGTTGCGTGGGGTGGGCTATCTCCCTTCTTTCGTCAATCGAGCGTGAAAGATGGCGCAGGTATAGCCGGCGCGGCCTTGACAGAGCGTGCGATCTACATAGCGCTAGCGTAGCTCCGCCCCCAACGCCACTAGTCACCTGAATGAGATCAGCTCCATCGTGTCGCGGGCGATCATGAGTTCCTCGTCGGTGGGGATGACCCAGGCGCTGGTGCGGCTATCGGCCTTGGTGATGCAGAACGGCTCCGGGGCGCGGCGGTTGTTGCGCTCGGGGTCGAGCTCGATGCCGAGCGGGGCCAGACCGGATAGGATCTTTTCGCGCATGAAGATGGCGTTCTCGCCGATGCCGCCGGTGAAGACGACTGCATCGCAAGTGCCGAGGTGGGCGAGGAAGCCGCCGAGGTATTGCTTGGCACGGTGGGCGAAGACGTCGATGGCCAGGGCGGCGCGTTCGTTGCCGGCCTGGGCCGCCTGGTAGACGTCGCGCAGGTCGCGCGAGACGCCGGAGAGCCCGAGCAGGCCGGCTTTCTTCTCGACGGCGTCGCGAATCTCGTCGAGGGACATACCGCCGCGGACCAGGTGGAATACGATCGCGGGATCGAACGTGCCGGAGCGCGTGCCCATCACCAGGCCCTCCAGCGGCGTGAGGCCCATGGACTGGTCGATTGCCTGGCCCGCGCGGATGCAGGTCATGCTGCACCCGTTGCCGAGGTGGAGCGTGATCAGGTTGGGCTTGGGTTTGTTCAACAGTTCGGCTGCCCGCATCGACACGTAGCGGTGGCTGGTGCCGTGGAAGCCGTAGCGGCGGATGCGCTGCTCGGTGTACCACTCGTACGGCAGGGCGTAGAGATAGGCCGACTTGGGCATGGTCTGGAAGAAGGCGGTATCGAAGACGGCGACCTGCGGCTTGCCGGGCAGGGTTTTCATCGCGGCGCGCAGGCCGGCCAGGTTGGCCGGGTTGTGCAGTGGGGCCAGCTCGCAGCAATGCTCGACCACCTTCAGCAAATCGTCGTTGACGATCACGGACTCGGAAAAGTCCTCCGCCCCGTGGACGACGCGGTGCCCGACGCCGTCGATGTCCTGCGGGTCGCGTAGCGGCGGCGGGCTGCCGCAGGTGGTGAGCAGCTCCATGATCTGGGCGACGCCCTGCTCGTAGTCGTTGATAGGTACGGAGCGCTTGACGGTTTCGTCGTTGACCTGGTGGGTGGTTTGGGAGTTGCCCTCTCCGATGCGTTCGATCAGGCCGGCGGCGCGTTGGGTGCCCTTGCCGGAGGTACGCATGTCGTAGAGCTTGTATTTGATGGACGAGCTGCCGCAGTTGATTACCAGGATATTCATGGTCTTTCTCAAAGTCGCGATTGACTCTGGCCGGCAGGACCGACCCGGCCGGTGAATCTGTCAAGCGGTGCCGACCTACGCGCGTGCCGCGGCTTGCTCAGGTTCGGCAGGCGGGCGCGGGCGACAACCGGCCTGGATGGCGGTGGCGGCCACCGTGTAGACGATGTCATTCACGCTACACCCACGTGACAGGTCGTTTACCGGCTTGTTCAGCCCTTGCAGGATCGGGCCGACCGCCAGCACACCCGCCGAGCGCTGCACGGCCTTGTAGGCGATGTTGCCGGCGTCGAGGTCGGGGAAGATGAAAACGTTGGCCCGACCGGCGACCGGAGAGTCGGGCCACTTGAGCTTGCCCACCTCGGGATCGACGGCGGCGTCGTATTGCAGGGGGCCGTCGATGGCGAAGTCCGGGTCGCGTTCTTTAACCATCTGGGTGGCCTCGGCGACCTTGTCCACGGACTCGCCGGTGCCCGAAGTGCCCGTGGAGTAGGACAACATGGCGACACGCGGGTCGATGCCGAACACGCGCGCGGTGCGGGCGCTTTCGATCGCGATGGCCGCCAACTCGTGCGCGTCGGGGTTGGGAATGATCGCGCAGTCGCCGTAGACCAGCACGCTGTCTTTGAGAGCCATGAAGAAGACACTGGAAGCGACGCCCGGATCGGGCTTCACGCGGATGACCTGCAGCGCGGGGCGGATGGTATCGCCCGTCGAGTGCACTGCCCCGGCGACGAGCCCGTCGGCCTGTTCGAGGTGCACCATCATCGTACCGTAGCGGATGCGGGACTCGTCGAGCCACTGGCGGGCGATGTCGTGCGTCATCCCGCCCTTCTTCTCTTTGCGGAGCTCGACGTAGGTCTCGACGAAGCGTTCGCGGTCGGGCGACGTGGCGGGGTTGAGGATCTCGGCGCCGTCGGTTTTGAGGCCGAGGTCTTCGGCTGCCTTGCGGATCTTGCCCGGATCGCCCAGCAGTGTCAGCCGACAGACGCCCAGGTCGAGCAGGGCATGGGCGGCCCGGAGCGTGCGGGGCTCGTCGCCCTCGGGCAGGACGATGTGCTGCTTGGCGGCGCGGGCGTGGTCGATGATCCGGTCGAGGAAAGCGCGGGAGCCGGCGCGGCGGGTGGGCCGCGGCATCTCCATCGTCTCCCATAGCCGTTCGTGGTCCACGTGCCGCCAGACCGCGGAGGCCGCCATGTAGATCTTGTCGTCGTCCTGGGGGCGGATGCGTACGTCCATGCCGCGGATGATGTTGGCGGTGGTGAAGGTGTCGGCTTTGACTGCCAGGATGGGGAAGTTGGGGGCACCCAGGTCCTCGATCAGGTTCATGATCTGCGGGTCCGGGCGCAGATCGCCGGAGAGAATCACTCCCGAGACTGAACGGCGTTTGGTGGATTTCTGGGCGCAGGCGACCGCCAGCAGAATCGAGTCCCGATCGCCCGGGGTAATTACCAGCGTCCATTCGGTGTCGAGGTATTGGAGAAAGTGGCGCGGCTCCATGGCAGCGATGATGATCTTGGTGGCGACGTTCGTCAGATGCTCCTCGCCGGACACCACCTCGGCCTGCGTCTCGGCCGCGATCTGGTCCAGGCGTGGAAACCCGAGAAAGGCAAGGTTGGGGACGACGCCGTAGAGCGGAATGCTCGCCTTCTTCAGCGCGTCGGTGATACGCCGCTCCGCCGCGTCGAATGGTGAATCGACCACCCGGTTAACGACGACGCCGACGAATTCGCAGTCCTTTTCCTCGAACGAGCGTCTGGCGGCCGTGATCGAGGTGAGCAACTGGTCGATGTTGGTGACGCCGTCTTCGGCCTGAGCGCGGGCCACGAGCAGGACCGGCGTGTCGAGGTGTGCCGCAATGGCCTCGTTGATGTCTACGTCGAACAGGCTCATGGAGCGCTGGTTGTTGATCCCCTCGATCAGCACGAACTCATCCTGGGCGCGGAACCGCTGGTAGCAGCGGGCAACCTGCTCGAGCAGCTTGCTCTGCTGCCCGCGGGCCACCAGCTCGCGGGCCTGGGCCATGCTGACCGGGCACATCTGGCCCGGGTCCCGCTCCAACCGATAGGCGGATTTCATCACGCTGACGTCTTGGTCCTCGGCCCCACCACCGACGGGCTTCAGGAACGACAGATTCCGAACAGTCTTTTGCAGAACGCCGAATAGGCCGAGCGTGATTACGCTGCTTCCGCCGGCCTGGTCGGTCGAGCAGATGAGAAGGCTACCCGCCATTCTCAGTCTCCATCACGGTGCGGACGGTCGGATCCGCCCGGGCGACAATGCAACCCGACCGGGG
>JAUWXH010000273.1 GCA_030616465.1 Planctomycetota bacterium
CCGCCGCCGCCACAATCGTGCAGGCGGAGTTGGCGATCGCGTTGGGCAGGCGGATGCCGAATGCGGCGTTTTGCATCGGCACGGCCCAGATGCCGCCGCCTACACCCAAGAGACCACCGATCAGCCCGGCGGGCAGCCCGACGGCGGTTCCGATCAGCGTTCGGCGTGTGGCGACCGGGCAGCTTCGCCGCGACGTCTCGTGTCCGCGTTGGGCCGCACGTCGCCGCCAGATGTCGGCCGCGGCGGCCAGCACCATGAAGGCACCGAAGATCCGCCGCAGCAGGTGCGCATGTTCCCCGACGAACAGGCTGGCGAGCGCCACGCCGCCCGCGACGCCGACCACCGCCGCCGGAATGATGCCCCACAGCATGGCCGGGACGATTGCTCCGGCCTGGGCGTGGCGTTTCGCCGCCGGGGCTGAGAGCACCACGGCGGTTGCCAGGGCGGCTAATTGGAAGACGTGGAGTCGCTGATCACGGCCGCCGTACAGGTCTTCGGGTAGGAGCAGCAGCATTGCCGGGATCATGACGATCCCGCCGCCGATGCCCAGCAGCCCGCCCAGCAGGCCCGCCACGACGCCGATCACCGGCAGAAGGAGCAGATGCAGCGAGTCCGGGTTGATGAAGGCACAGCACATTGCGATGGCCCGTTGCGTTCACCCTGGCCGCCGCCCACGCCGCCGATCGACACCGACCAAGACAAACACCGGAGAAGGAGAAGACCGCCCACACCCGCGGGCGGTTCTGCGGCAAGATCCACTCGCGCACGAACGTTCCGGCCGCACGCATCGTACTGGCGCGCGGTGACGGTGCAAACCTTCGGCCGACCGGCGCTTGTGGGGCCGGTGTGGGACGCTTGGCGCGGCAGGGCTCTCTTCGCCGAGATTCGCCCGCGCGCCTGGCACCCGCACGCCAATTCCAGTCACGGACGTGCGTTCCAGCCCGAACACGCTCTGGGTACACTCTCCGCCAGCGAGCAAGGATAGCCCTGGTGGGTGGTTTCTATCGTAAACGGCTGGGAATACCGCTGCTGGTCGCGTTGGCCGTGGCCGTTGCAAGCGCGGCGGTCTGGTGGCAGCTAGCGCAGCGCCTGCCCAAGCGCTTCGCCGCCGTCGTGGAGGGCCGACTCTACCGTTCGGGCCAGATCAGTCCCGCCCAGTTGGAACGTCTCGTACGCGACTATGGCATCCGCACTGTGGTCTCGTTACTGGACCGCGAGGCCCCCGAGAGCGTCGCGGAGCGCCGGACTACCGAGCGGCTCGGCATCGCCTGGCACTGCGTCCCGCTACCCGGCGACGGCGCCAGCACACCTGCTGAGCGGGCCGAGATCAAGGCGCTGCTGTTCGATCCCGACGCCGCCCCCACCCTCGTCCACTGTGCCGCGGGAGTGAACCGCACCGGCCTGGCGGTCGGGATGTACCGGCTGCACGTGCAGGGCTGGCCACTGGAGCAGGTCCTGGAGGAGATGCGGGCGTTCGGCTTCGAGGATCGCGCCCACCACCAGAATCTGCGTGATGCTCTGGTGGCCGAGGCGGCTCTCGCGCAAGAAAAGCGGGAGGCTCCGCCCCAGGGCGAGTCTCCCGGCTCTTGAGGGTGAAGGTCTTTCGGTTGGCCTAGGCAACCAGGTCGCAGGCGGTATCGGCAAAGCGGGCCCGCAGTTGTTCGACGATTTCGGCGTGCCGCTGACACACGCGCGACTCGCTGACGCCCAGCACGGCCCCAATCTCGGCCATGGTGAGACGCTCATAGTAATAGAGCGTGATGATCAGGCGATCCTGCTCTTTCAGTCCCCGGGTCAGATATTCACGGATGAGTTCCCGCTCGGTGTGCTGGGTGGGGCCGGGGCCGGGATCGACCGCCACCAACGACCCGATCCGTGACTCGTCCCGGCGTTCGCCGGTCGGCTCCAGCGGAACGCTGTGCGAGGCCAGAACCGTCTTCTTCATCTTGATGAACCGACTCCACGGAACCTCCATCGCGTTGGCCAGCTCGTTCGAGTTCGGCAGGCGTCCGCGCTCCGCCTGAAAGCGATCCTCCGCCGCGTTCAGGGACCGCTCGAAGTTGCGGCCGGAGCGCCCCAGCGGGTCGATCTCCCGCTGCCAATCGCGGATCGCACCGACGATCCGCTGTCGGCAGTAGGTCTCGAACTTGACGCCGCGCTCTGGGTCAAAGCTGCCGACCGCCGCGATCAACCCGTCGTAGCCGGCGCTGGCCAGCTCGTCGGCGGTAACCCGCGGCCACAGACGACGGGCCATGATCTCGGCCGTCTTATCGACCAGCGGCATGTGGTGTTCGACGAGTCGGTTGCGGAGTGCTACGGATCGGGTGCGCCGGAATCGGCGCCACAGCTGCCCTAGGTCATCCCTGACTCTGGGGTTCATGGTGCCATCGCTCCTCGCTGAACACCTGAGAGCCGGGACGGAGAGCGCCGGACCGCGCTCGTGATCAAGATATTATCGGAACTCTACGCCTCCAAGGCTCCAACAGGTGGCGTGGGTGTTATCGATCCGCAGCCACCGCGACTTTAACAAAACTTCCACCGGGAGCGGTTCCGTGCTCTATCTATTCTCACGTACACCTGCTAACCGTGGGTATATGGGCGGTTTAGCGAAACCCAATGCCCGCTCCACAAATCAAAAAAAGGCAGCCCCCCAACAGGCGTTACGTCCGCCTCACAGCATCCTCCGCAACCAGACCCAGCGCTTCATCATCCTCCCCCGGCCGGGCGAACAAACACGGTCGCTTGTATTGTTCCGCCGTCGATCCACGGGCGGTTAGAAGCTCGCGGTCCATCCGGGCAATCAACTCGCCGGCCACGGTCCGGATCTGCAACGGCCCTAGCCGCAACGACTTGCGGCGAGATCGGTATTCGTCGTTTTGCTGCCCGAGTGCCGCATCGAGTGCTTCAGCCAGCCCCGCCGGACTCGCCCCGGCACAGGTGAAGCGGTAGTACGGCGGATCGGCCCACCGCGGGGCCATCACAAACTCGAGCTCGGTCAGCCCCACTTTGTGACAGGCTGCCCGCACCGCCGCAACCACTTGGTTCTCGGTGAGCTTCTCACCCGCGACGGAGGCGACCCGTCCGGCGCGGTAGAGGAACTCGACCAGCGGGGCCTGCTCGACCCAACTGCGTACCCGCACCACATCGTCCAGGCGGTAGCGGATCAGGCCAGCGGTGTTTGAGAGCACGACGGCGTAGTCGCGGCCGGTTTCCAGCTCGCGGGGCGGGAGCGTTTCCGGGGCTGGGTCCTCCCATTGCTCGACCGGAATGAACTCGAAGACGGCGGACTCGACATCGAGCACCCCCGCCGCGGTATCGTCTTCCAGCGGGACGCTGACGCGGCCCTCGCTGGCAAGCAGCCCCACGTCCCGCACCGGGCAGTCGCCGTACCAGCTTGCCAGCCGTGGGAGGTAGTGGCTCATGCTTCCGCCCGTCCAGCACGCCAGGAATTCGAGCTGCCAGTAGTCACGCGGACGCAGGGCTTCTTCACGGGTGACCAGGTCGGCCAGCGCGCGGGCTCGGGTGGGGTCGGGTTTCAGGCCGGCTTCGACCCGCTTTCGCAGCGCTTCGTCCGCGACGAGCTCCGCGGACAGTGTCCCGTCGTGCACGTCGCGGATCAGCGTCTCCCGCTCCTCGTTGGCGGTCTGCGCCATGCGGATGAGCGTAGCCGGATTCGCCGTGATCGCGAACGCCACATCGCGCACGATCCCGCAGCGCATCAGCGTGTAGTAGCGCGCCCTGGGGTCAGGTATGCAGGCGATGTCGGCCGAGCCCACGTAGAATTGCCGGACGATTCCCTTCTGCATCCGGGCCATCAGCCCGGTGATGGCCCCGCACGGTATGCCCGCGGGCGTGTGGCTCTGGTCGTGTCGGCTGCTGCTTTGCAGGATGGCGCGCATCACGGCCGGGGGGTGATCACTCAGCATCTTGAGCCCGAAGGTGTTCCAGCCGCGACGGTAATCCCGGACGAATTCAGGAGTTACGGGGATGAACTTGGGGCGGGCGGTGGTCCCGCTGCTGGTCGCGAACATCAGCAGCCGCTGCCCAGGCGAAAACAGGGCGGACATATCTCCTTGGCGCAGGCGATCGATGTAAGGCCGCAGGTCCTCATAGCGGGTCAGCGGGACCGCCCGCTTCAGCTCCCCCAGCGAGTGGACGGACGCCAAGCCGTGCCGCCGAGCGAAGTCGCTCCGACCGGTCAAGGACAAAACGCGTTCGAGCACGCGCTGCTGGGTGGCGTCAACACGGCGCAGCGATTCCAGGAACCGTCGGTAGGTCCGCCGAGCGTGGACGAACGCG
>JAUWXH010000049.1 GCA_030616465.1 Planctomycetota bacterium
GTGAAGGCACACCAAGGCCAGCGCAAACCAGGCCAGACTCACGAGCCGGTGGCCGGCCGCGTTGCGACCGAACAGGCGCACGTCGAGGTAGAAGGACAGTTCGGCGAGCGGCCGGAAGAAGTCGATACGCTTGCGTTCCGGCGACCACCAGGGCCACGTGCTGCGGTCACGCACCTGACGCCAGGCTTCATCCGTGGGCGCGAAGCGGAACAGGTCAAGCCGATCGGACTCGCCGTGGATGTAGCGCTCGGCCTTCAGAAGCAGGTTCAGGTCGTCACATACGAACGGGCCGGTGACCGTCCAGGCGTACAATAGCAGCGGCAGGCCGAGCCACACCGCTCGGCGCGGCGCGGCTCTTGCAAGCAGCTTGAAGGGCCTATCCAAACGAGACACGGCCAGGGATTATCGTGCCTGGCGGTGGCTTGGCAAGCGTGGCCGGCGATGGCGACCGGGATGCGATCGCAACCGGTAGTGGCAGCATTGGTGCACAGCGGACGGCGCTTGGCGCGGTCGCGAGAAGAGTCGAGGATCCGCATTGTTGGTCACCAAAAGCATAGGGATCGGGAGATCACCTTCGCGGGGCCCGTTCTTGGCGAGGAGTTGCTCATGTCCCCAAACCGTTCGTTCATTTCGTCCGGCAGCGGCGCTCTCCTGGCGACCGGGGTAGCGCTGATCACGATCGCCGGCCATCTGCACGCGCAGCCTAGTCCGCAGGCAGACCAGGGACGGCTCAGACAGCCCGTACCCGAACGAATTCATGTGGACGCCGCACGCGGAAACGACCGCAACCCGGGTACACGCGAGCGGCCGCTGAAGTCGATTTCGGCAGCAGTGGCATTGCTCCCCGAGCTACTGACTCGGTCCGCGACTATCGAAGTGGTCGGTGGGACGTACAAGAGCACAGGCGGCCACGGCATGGCCGGCAACTGCCTGGAGCTGATGCGCCGCATGCGGCCTCAAGTGGAAGTGCGCATTGTCGGTCGGCCCAACAGGCCAGGGCAGAAGCCGACACTGGCATGGGAAGGCGGGCCGGCCATGATTGACGTGCGCGAGGGGAACTGGTGGCTGGAGAACGTCCAAATCGGCTCGGGCTCGACGCGGCAGCGACGCGGCGTCATGGTGGCGGGCCCCGGGCACATCACGCTCAAGAACATCACTTTCCGCACGCGGAGTCACTCCGATGCCGGTATCTACGCCCATCGGGGAGGAAAGGTTTCACTGCGGGGCGCCATCAAGCTCAACGAACATCTGCACGACAAGGCGGGCGATGAGACCTTCGCCGGAATCATCGCGACCGACCATGGCTTGGTCCGCTTCCGGGAACGAGAGGGTGCGTCGCTGGAGATCGGGAACGGAAGCCTTTCGGCCGGCTACTACGGGTGCATTCGCCTCGGCTGCGAGACGGCCCGTATTACCAGTTGGGGCGAGCAGTCAAACAATCTCGCGATCAACAACGGCGGCCGCATCGACCTCCACAACACGACGACGCGGCTGTGCGCGAAGAAGCGACGAAACACGCCGATCGGCCTCGAACACGACGGGCACATCTTGGCGGAGGATGCACACATCATCATTGAGGGGGAAAACGAAGACGCAATCGCGCTTCAGAAAGCCAGCACGCTCACGTGTAACGACATCGAGCTGCGCGGTCTGTTCAGGACGACGATCTGGGCAAGCAGCGGCTCAATGTTCGTCGGCCGCTTCCTGACCGACGTTACGCGCGTGCACGCCACTACCGGCGCGAGTATCAACATCGAAGCGGTCGATGGACAGATCATCGGTCCGGTGTCGGCGGAGCACTGCGGAGTTGTCTCACTCCCGGACCGGAACGTGTTTTCCGAGTGAGCGCCCTCCCGGGCCTGATGAGCATCCGAGGCGGATTCTGACTATGTGCCGAGCACTGCCGATCACGGCAGCTATCCTTTGCCTGACCGGCTGCACCCCCCCCCGACAGGACCGTCTATATCTCGACGCCGCGCTACGGGCTGCGAGTTGGATCCAGTCCGTCGAACAAGCTACCGACGCCGGCAAGACCTGGCCGGCGGACCCCGAGAATCCCGGGCAAGTCGTCATCGACCTCTACGCAGGTTCAGCCGGCGTCGTGCTGTTCTTTCTCGAAGCCTACGCAACGACCGGGACCACACAGTTCCTCGCCGACGCCCGCGCCGGGGCCGACGATCTGCTCGCGCGCATCCCGGAGGACCTCAGCCGGCAAGGCGCGGGCCTCTATACCGGCGTGGCGGGCATGGGTTTCGCGCTGCTGGAGACGTACCAGGCCACCGGCGACCAGAGATACCGGGCCGGTGTCGAGCGTATCGTGAAGCTCCTGCGCACACAGGCGCGCGAGTCAGGGGACGGGATCGAGTGGAATAACGTGACCGACATCATCGGCGGCAGCGCGGGGACCGGGCTTTTCCTCCTGTACGTCGCCGACGAGCTCGACGCCCCCGAAGCCCGCAAGCTGGCCGTTGCGGCGGGTCGGCGGCTGGTGCAGTTGGGACAGGACGCCGAACGCGGCAAGAAATGGGCGATGTCCCCCAACTACGATCGCCTGATGCCGAACTTCTCGCACGGCACCGCCGGCGTCGCCTACTTCCTGGCGACACTCTACCAGCAGACCGGCGAGCGGGCCTTCTTAGACGCCGCTATCGCCGGCGCCCGCTATCTACAAGCCGTCGCGAAGACCGACGACGGCGGCTGCCTGATCTTCCATCACGAGCCCGGCGGCGAAGACCTGTTCTACCTCGGCTGGTGTCACGGCCCGGTCGGCACCGCCCGGCTGTTCTATCGCCTGGCTGAGGTGACCGACGATCCCGAGTGGATGACCTGGGTCAGGAAGTGCGCCCGTTCGCTGATGATCAGCGGCATTCCCGAACGGCGGAGGCCCGGTCACTGGAATAACGTCGGCCAATGCTGCGGCGCGGTGGGTGTGGCACAGTTCTTCCTCGACCTGCATCGCGTGACCGGCGAGCGCGAGTACCTGGACTTCGCGATGCGCGTCACCGCCGACCTGCTCGGCCGCGCAACACGTACCGATGGCGGGTTGAAGTGGGTCCAGGCGGAGCACCGCGTCCGCCCTGAGTTGCTGGTTGCTCAGACCGGGTACATGCAGGGTGCTGCCGGCATCGGCCTGCTGCTCCTGCACGTGGACGCGTTCAACAACAACCGCCAGCCGACAATCGCCCTCCCCGACACTCCCTTTGAGTAGCGCCACGGCACGCGGCGGCTCGGCAGCGTCAGCACCTTACGAACACGGCGTGTGTGGGCGCTATGCCCGAGGGTCAACCACTCACTTGACTTGATCTGCGGCCGACCGGAGCATGCCGGCCAAGGAGGACGACCATGAAGCTGCGCTCGATGACCGCGATTGCACTCGCGCTAGTCGCGGTCATGTCCGCCAGCGCCGGGTTCGACAACGATTTCAGCGGAGCAACATTGCGGGTTGACTACTACCATACTGGTACGGCAAGCGCGGAGCACCTGGCTCTCGACCGCGTGCGAGTGGAGGGCCCGTGGCCCGGAAGCCGGACACAACTGATCGACACCACCAATCTGGGCAGGTACCTGGTGGAAGTTGTGGACCTGGACAGCAACCGGCTGCTGTACACGCGCGGGTTTTGCAGCATCTACGGCGAGTGGGAGACCACCGGGGAGGCCCAGGAGGGCACCTGGCGTGCCATACCTGAGGCTGTCCGTGTCCCCGAGCCCCGCCGACCGTTTCAACTCCGGATTCGAAAGCGCGACCGGCAACAGAGCTTCCGGGAAATATGGAGTATTAGCATCGATCCGGCTTCGAGGTTTGTCGATCGTGCCCCGGTTCCCAGCGGGGATGTGTGGGCGGTGATGGAGCACGGCGACCCTTCGGTGAAGGTGGACCTGGTCGTTCTGGGCGACGGCTACACCGCGAAGGAAATGGACAAGTTCCGCGCTGACGTCGAACGCATCGTTGGGGCGTTGTTAGCTATCGAGCCTTTTGCATCACACAAGCAAGACTTCAACGTGCGAGCCGTCAATACGCTAGCGGAGCATTCGGGCATCTCCCGTCCGCGTGCGGGCGTCTTCCGCAACACGCCGCTTGGGACCCGCTACAACGCATTCGACCTGGAGCGGTACGTTCTCACGTTTGACGATCGGGCCTGGCGGGATGCGGCATCGGCGGCGCCGTACGACTTCGCTCTGATTCTGGTCAACGAGCGGGAGTATGGCGGCGGCGGCATCCACAACCTCTACGCCATCACTGCCGCGGGCTCGCCGTCGGCCCCGTGCCTCGTAGCCCACGAGTTCGGCCATCACTTCGCCGGCCTGGCGGACGAATACTACACAGGGAGCGTGGCCTACCAGGATTTGCCCGGCGGGAAGGTAGAACCGTGGGAGCCCAACGTAACGGCGCTACTGGACCCCACGAAGCTGAAGTGGCGCGACCTGGTCTTGCCCGACACACCGCTGCCCACGCCCTGGAACAAGGCCGCGTTCGAGAAGCGATCCTGGGAATCGCAGGGCCGCCGGAAGGCGTCGCAGGCCGAGGAGGTCCCGGAGCAAGCCGCGGACGCAGCCCGCCGTGAGAGGCGGGAACGCTTGATTGAACTGCTTGGCAAGAATGAGTACGCCGACAAGGTCGGAGTTTTCGAGGGAGCCATGTACGTGGCGAAGGGTCTCTACCGGCCCGGCGTGGACTGCCTCATGTTCGAGATGACCGAGGCTCGCTTCTGTCCGGTGTGCAGGCGGGCTATCGAACGCATCATCGACCTGTACACGCGGTAGCGCTTTTGGCGGCTTCTCGGTCCACACCTCATCGCTCGTCTTTCCAGTTGCGCGCCACGTCTTCGGCGCGTCTCAGTGCCCGCAGCAGATTGCCGCCCATGATCTTGTGAATATCCTCCTGCGAATACCCGCGGTTGAGGAGCTCCTGCGTAATGTAGGGATAGCAGGAGACATCTTCGAGCTGCGCGGGCGTTTTGGAGATCCCATCATAATCAGAGCCGAGGCCGACATGATCGATCCCGGCCACCCTGGCGATATGATCGATGTGATCGACCAGCGTGTGCACACTGCCGGCAGGAATCGGGTTTGCGCGGCGCCACTGTTGCCAAGCCTTCCGGAAGTCGGCGTCGTCAGGATGCTTCTCGCGCAGCTCGCGGTGCATCTGGAACACGCGCTGCGTCACGCGCGCCCCTTCCGGATCGATGAATCCGGAGAAGAAGTTGACCATGACCACTCCGCCATTGGCGGCCACCAGATGCAACACGTCGTCGGGCACGTTGCGCGGGTGCGGGGCGACCGCGTAGGCCGACGAGTGCGACGCGATCACCGGGGCCCGGCTGACACGCAGCACATCTCGCATCGCCTCGGCGGAGACGTGCGAGATATCCACGAGCATGCCCAACCGGTTCATCTCCCGTATCACCGTTTCGCCAAAGGGTGACAGGCCGCCGTGGCGGGGTTCATCGGTGGCGGAGTCGGCCCAGTCGTGCGTTTCGGAGTGCGTCAGCGTCATGTAGCGGACGCCAAGAGCATGAAACATCCGCAGAACGCCGAGTGAACTCTCGATTGCGTGGCCTCCCTCGACAGCGATCAGCGCGGCGATCTTGCCCGCGCGGTGGATGCGCACGACGTCGTCCGCCGAGTAGGCCATCTCGAAGTGTTTCGGGTAGTGCCGCACCATCCGGTGGATCAGGTCGATCTGTTCGAGGGCATAGCGGGCCGCCCCGCCCGTGCGCATCTTCTCGGGCGGAACCCACGCCACCCAGAACTGCGCTCCGACGCCGCCCCGCCGAAGGCGCGGGATATCCGTGTGCAGGTCCTTCTGGGGTTGGGATATGTCCAACTTGTTGAAGGATGAATCTGCCCGGCTGCGGATTCTCTCGGGCAGGTCATTGTGGCCGTCGATCAGCAGGCCGGCGCGATGGATGCGCCGGGCCTCGTCGGTCAACTCCACAGGCTCGTGCTTCCGGTTCTCGGCAGCCGGCAGAGTCGATGTTCGATCAACACGAGACTGCACCCCGGTTGCAACGTGACTACACGAAACTGTGGTCAGACACCACACGGCGAGTGCAAGCCACAGCTTTCCTGCTCGCATCAGGTTCTCCTCAATCGGCGTTTACAATTAGGCCGGGTTCACCCTACCGACTCTGGCGGTAGTTGCTGACCGGCAGTTATAGCATCAACCTCCAGCTCGAACAGGAGATCAGGCCGGCAAATCTCGCTCTGCGCCAGCACAACCGGCAACGGCCCGATCTGGTCGGCGTCGCAGCAACGCCGAAAGGCTGGAGCATCTTCTGCCCGCTTGATATGGCCGACGCCCCGCACGACGTCCGCCCAGCCCATTCCGCGAGACTCCAGAATAGCATTCACGACGTCCAGCGTACGCGCAACCTGTGCGTCCGCATCGCCGAGGTGAGCGGTGTCTCCCTCCGGGCCGATGCTGGCCGTGCCGGAGACGAGCAAGCGCCGGTGATCCGGCATCACCAGTTCCACCGCCCGGCTGAACGAACTGCCGTACTCCCGCGCCGCACACTGCAACGGTGAAGGAACGGCAATGGCGCGCACTGTTTCTTCTTTTGCCTTCACCGCCAGCACACCGCTTACTAGGGCAGCTCCGGTTCCCGCCGCAGTAGGCGCGCCCACCGCCGTGCTGGCCGGCAGCAGACCGTCGAAGACGTGCCTGTTTGCAAAGAATGTGTTTCGAACGCGGTTGAAATGTCTATACCAAGACAGTATGTCATCATTATAGAACCACGTGCGCAGCACGTGGCTGAATTCCATGTCGGCCACACGCAAGGCCGCTTCCATCAGCTCCAGGACCTCGCACGCCTGCTCGTCCCGCGGCCGCGACAAATCGCTCGGCAGCAGGCTGCCCAGTCGGCAGTACCGCGCGTAGTCGTCCTCAAACACGCTTCCTACAAGCCTGCCGTTCAGCTTCAACGGTTCTACCGGAACGCCCGAGACGGCCCATATCTGCGTGCCGCCAATCCCACGCGCCGCTTCACGTGCCGGTCCGACCAAAGTCACCGGCCACGACATACTTCCCAGGGCTCTAGACGACGTTTGCATGTCATGGCCGCCCGAAGTCAAGATTCCGAACACCTCCTGTGACACGATATGCGCGCGACTGTCACGAAGCGTAGCGGCGATCTCGCCCAGCATTGTCGCCGCGGATTGGCCGTCGCCCGGCGCTGCGGTGATAAACAGTTCCCTGTGCGACCGCCGGGCGAGCGTGATCACGTGCATCCCGGGCAGGACCCGCTTCTCCACGCTCCCTCCAGCCGAATCATGATTAGGCGTCATGCATCATCCTGACCACTACGCCAATCGGGCAACGAGCCGCTAGGGTTGATGTGGGGGACGATAGGGTTTGCCCTCCTTGTAGAGTTCAATCCGCGCCTTGATCGCCTCCGCAACCGCCTCTTCTCCGGCGGCCTGTGCAAGCTCGAGCGCCTGCTCCGCGGCCCGAATC
The DNA here is from genome assembly GCA_030616465.1 of Planctomycetota bacterium. Lineage (GTDB taxonomy): Bacteria > Planctomycetota > Phycisphaerae > UBA1845 > Fen-1342 > JAUWXH01. The sequence goes on from JAUWXH010000049.1 coordinate 7,454, forward strand.
GCCTCGGCGAATCGGCCGGCTTCCGCATAGCTTACCGCCAGAATGTCGAGCGGCTGAACAGCGCGGTATCGTGTCAACTCACAGGCCCGCTTGGCGAGCGCAATCGCCCGGGGACCGTCACGCAACTCCGCAGCCGGAGCGGTGGCCAGCATCCACGCCAAATCGCTGAGCATCTGGGCGTCGTTCGGTTTGAGCCGCACAGCCGACGAGAGATGGCCAACGGCCGCGCCGACCTCCTGCCGGCGGAACAACGTCTGACCCAGTAGGCAGTGCGCGGCAGCGTCGTCCCGCTCGAGCTGCACGGCCAGCGAAAGATGCCGGACAGCCTCATCAACCTTGCCCTGGCTGGCCAGCGCCTTGCCCAGGCAGTACTGGGCGGCGGCATCGTCCGGCGCTAGGCGCACGGCCTCGGACAAATGCACTGTCCCCTGCGCGACGTTGCCTTTGGTGCACAGCAGCGCCCCAAGAACGCGCTGTGCGTCGGCGGTTTCGGGCCTGAATTCCACCGCCAGCGAAAGATGCCGGATGGCCTCATCGACCTGTCGTTGGCGAAACAGCAGCATGCCCAGGTTGTAGTGCGCGCTGCCGCTCTCCCGGTCAAGGCGGATTGCCTCGTACAGGTGAGCCTTACCCTCCTCAACCATTTCCTCCGCAGCGAGAACACCTCCCAGGTTGCTGTGCGCCACCGCGTTCTGCGGGTTCAACTCCAACGCCTTCCGGTATTCGCGGATCGCGCCGGCCGTGTCATTGGCCGTCAGGTAGGTGTCGCCGGCCCTCACGTAAGAGACATCGTCAACGAACTGCTCGCGGATCTCCTTGATCGCCATCACTTTGACATTGACAAACTCCGGTATGTTGGCCGCCCGGTCCACGCTCGTGAAGTGTGCCAACAGTACCGGCGGGCTACTGTAGCCTTCCTCGTCAATGTGCGTGAGAAAAAGCTGCGTGTAGGCTGAATTGGCCTTCGAGGAAAACACCAGCCACCGCCCGTTCGGCGACCAACTGTGCCACGAGTTCATCCGCTTGGTATTGCAGCGCAGTCGGCGGGCCTCGCCTCCCTCGGCCGGGATAATGTATAGCTCGCTGTCCGGCTGAAGCAGCATGTAACTTTTGGCTTTGCAGAACACGATCCATTTGCCGTCGGGAGAGCACCGCGCGAAGTAGTTGCTCATGCCGTTGTGCGAAGCGCCCTCGAGCGGTTCGGCTTCCCCGCCCCTCCCGTCATTAAACGGAATTCGGTACAAGTCAAATAGGAAGGGCTTTCCCTCTTCGAGGAATTCCCGGCACTCCTCCGTGCTC
>JAUWXH010000010.1 GCA_030616465.1 Planctomycetota bacterium
GTGGTGAGATGGTTAAATGGTCAAGTGGGCAAATGGTTAAGTGGGGAAGAGGGAGCGGGGAACCGGGGAGGGGGGCGGTCAAGTGGTTAATTGGGTAAATGGCCAAATGGGGAGCGGCGGAGAGGGTTCGGGGTTCGGGGCGTGGCAATTGACGATTGCGGATTGACGATTGACGGACTTGGGGATCGAGGGATTGAGGGATTCAGGTTCTTGCCGGATGGTGGGTGTTGGCGGGTGGTGATAGCATTTGCGTGGTGATATTCGGGCATGCCCACGCTTCGCGAGGGCCATGGCAGCCGGCGCCGGGGCGAAAATGTGGTTGAGCTGGTAAATGAACTTATCCCTTTATCCGGTTTCTGTACAAAAGGAGGTTCTCATCATGCGACGCATCGGATCGACGCCAACCTTGACAGGTGTTGTCGTCTTGCTGCTGGCGGCAGGCTGCCAGCAACAGCGGATCGACATCAATCGACTGGTACAAAGGGCGGAGCGTCCACCAGAACTCGCGCGACTCGATGTCCTAATCGGGGATTGGAGCGGTGAAGCCAAGTTGACGATGACCGGCTCGCATGAGGTTGTAACCAACAAGTGCACAACCAGCTATAGCTGGGATGCCGACCAGTGGATCCTGATCGAGCACTTCGAGCACGGCGAGGGCGACAAGCGGGTGGCAAGCGTAGCTTTCTGGAGTTGGGACCACAGGGATAAGCTGTACCGCATAACGCGGTTCTACAATTCCGGCGCAAGAGCCGACGGAACAGCGTCCTACACGGAAATGGCCAGGACCGGGTTCATGACAACCAAGACGAACCGGCCAGACACCGACGAAGAGACGCGTGACGCGGCCGGTATCTGGTTCATGACGGCCAAGACGAACAACCCATACACCAACGTAAAGACGCGTCGCACGGGGGGAATGACGCTGGTCGACGAAAACACGCTTCAGTTGTGGTGGACGGAATGGCTGCCCGGTCCGTTCGGCGCCTTTCTAAGTGAGTCGAACATCGGGAGTTTCGAGAGTGTCATTCGGCGCAGGTAGCCGGACGGCGGGGTGCCCCACCCTTGAGCGAAGCGGAAGGGTGGGGGACTGACCCGACACTCGGGAATGCCCCAACGTTTGAGTTCGTAGGGTTCGTCCCTTGACGCACCATTCAAATGCGGAGCTGGGATTCGTGCGCCCGGGGCGCACCTTCTACGTGGCTGTACATGCGCCGCTGTTACCGCATAAATGCTACGGCAACCCGCCAATTTGCAGCAGGGGAGCGGAGCTGTAAGGCTTAAGGCGTAAGCTCGGAGGCCCGATCCGTTGTGCGGCAAGGGGTGCGGGGTCGGGCGTGTCGGGGTGTGTGGTGCTTCAGGAGGAGCGTTGGTCAGCCGAGGATGGGTAGGGGCAGAGGCTGTCAGCGTTCAGCTTTCAGCCTTCAGTCATCAGCACGGATCAGTCGACGAGGGGGCGGCGGACCCGAGGTCTGGCGTCTCGACTCGGCTTGGGCTTCAGCGGACTGGCAGCAAGATCCCTCGCTGCGCTCGGGATGACAGTTGACTGCGCTCGGGATGACGGGTGGGGGAGTCGGGCCGCACACCGCTAAAACTTCCTGTCGCCGCTGAGCAGGTTGCCGAACCTGCCGAGGATGCTGCCCTCGCCTCTTCGTCTGGTGGTGCCGCGGGCGGTGGCGTGGATGCGGTCGGCCAGTCGGGCGAACGGCAGCGATTGCAGCCAGACGTCGCCGGGGCCGGTCAGCACGGCGAAGAACAGTCCCTCGCCGCCGAAGAGCGTGTTCTTGAAGCCGCCCACGAACTTGATGTCGTATTCGACCGCCGATTGGAAAGCGACGATGCAGCCGGTATCGACGCGCAGCAGCTCGCCGGGGCCCAGCCGGCGGTGGTGGAGCGTTCCGCCGGCGTGGACGAAGGCCAGCCCGTCGCCGGTCAGCTTCTGGAGGATGAACCCTTCCGCGCCGAACAGGCCCGCCCCGATCCGCTTGGTGAAGGCGATCTCGATGCTGACGCCGCGGGCGGCACACAGGAACGAGTCCTTCTGACAGAGCAGCTCGCCGCCAAGCTGGGCCAGGTCCATCGGCACGATCTTCCCGGGGTAGGGGGCGGCGAAGGCCACCTGCTGCTTGCCGGGCCCGGTGCCGGTGAAGGTGGTCATGAACAGCGATTCCCCGGTGAGCACGCGCTTGCCGGCGGTGAAGACCTTCCCCAGCAGGCCTTCGTCCTGCTTGCTGGGGTCGCCGAGCTTGGTCTGCATCTCGATGCCCGGGGTCATGTACATCATGGCGCCGGCCTCGGCGATGACCATTTCGTGCGGGTCGAGCTCGATCTCGACGAACTGCATGTCGTCGCCGGTGATCTCGTAGTCGATCTCGTCTGCTCGGCGACCGGCGGCGGGTGTGGGAGGCAGGTCGGCCGGGCCGGCCGCGGCGGCGCGCAACCCCGGCACGTGCCGGGCGGCAGTCCACGAGCTCAGCCCCGGCCCGAACACCAGCGTGTCGTCCCCCTGCAACGAGGGAAGCCTGGCCAACAGCTCGTGCTTGGCCAGCGGCCCCACAGATTGACCGTTGTCAACGCAATACCACTCTGCTTGTGCCATCTCGATTTCCCTCAACCCACCCGTTCGTTGCTTGCAGCCCGGCTGACGACTCGTGAACCGCGGCGGCGCGAGGATAACCGCTGGCCGAGATGAGCGGAACCCCGTCCTGGCCGCCGTGCGCGTCGCTGCCGCTGTCCGATACCGCCCGCCGGGGAACGCCCTCGGGTCGGATTCACCCCCGCGCGGCCGATATTCGCCTCAAGGCGAATCTCAGTGGAATAAATGGGCCGGGCGGATGGTTCGTGTCAAGCGGATAGGCCGGTCGCGGGCCGGTGCGAACACGAGAATTCGAGGAGACGACAATGAAGAAAGTAGCAGTGCTCTCATTTGCGGTCGCGGCGCTTGTTATAGCGGGGGCGCCGGCGTACGCCGGGTGCGACTCGTGCAAGCTGGCCCAGACCGAGGACGGCTGGTGCGACGGGTGTAAGGTCGGGTTCTTCGACGACGTTGCGATTAAGTCGAAGAAACTGTTTGACGCGGTGGCCGGCAAGAAAGTGGACCCCCAGGCGATGAAGTGTCCGAGCTGCGTGAAGGCCGCCAAGCAAGACAGCGCTTGCGATCAGTGCGGGGTGGCGTTCGCGGGCGGCAAGGCCTACAAGTCGAAGGTGGCCCAGACGCTGGCGCTTGGCAAGGCCGCACAGCCCGACAAGCTCGCCTGCAGCATGTGCCAGAAGAACTCGAAAGACCAGGGCTGGTGCGACAATTGCAAGGTGGGCCTGGTCGGCAACCGGGCCTTCAAGAACAAGCAAGCCTACACGCGTGCGGCCGCGGCTCGCAAGGTCTTGCTGGCTGCCGCCAAGACGGCAGAAACATGTCCCAACTGCGCCGTTGCGATGGTGAGCGACGGCACCTGTTCTGCGTGCAAGGTCTCCTTCAAGGACGGCAAGAAGGTCTCTGACAAGAGCAAGGACGATAAGTAGGTGAAACCTCTCCTCTCTACTCCATCTGCCCTCGCTCCTCCTGTTGCCCGGATTGCGGCTTAGGCTGCATGAAAGGCAATACTGGAGCCCCGTTCGGCCGGCTCGTCACCTTGTGTGCGAGCCGGTCGGCGTTTGCGCCAAGACGGACCGGGACGCCGGCCTACGGCTCGGCGGTCTCCCCTGTGTTGCCGGCGGGTGTGCTGCGAGGCGGCTCGGTGTCGGCCGCGACCTTCCAGCCCATGGGTCGGCGAATGACCTGGTTTCCCTTGCCCCAGATCGACTCGCGGATGACCAGGTTTTCCGGCACGCTGATCGTGTTGTTTTCGCCGCAGATCTCGATTTTTGCAAGGGTCGCGTCGTCCTGAACGACGATCGTGTTCGCATCGCCGAGCACGGACAGCCGCGTGAGCTGCGACTCGCCCAGCACGGTCAGTTTGTTGAGATGTCCGGTGATGCCCAACTCACCGTACCAGTGGTTTTCCTGTGCAAGTTGACTGCCGATGATCGCGTTAGAGGCGCAACCCGCGAGCATCAGCAGCGCAACCGGTACAACCGTAAGAGCCAATACCCTGTTCATAGAATCGACCTCGCTTCGAAAGCCATCCTTCTCCGCCGGAGCTCCCTAGTGCTTAACAGCGTACACGCCGGCCACACCGTTTGTCCAGTCCGATCACCCGGGCACAGCGAGCTTGGCAGATACCCCACGCTCGTGACGCCGCACTACTTGGCCGACGAGCCGGCCACCGAAACGTCCTCGCTCTTGCGCAGGCGGCTGAGCGTGCGTCGGCGCAGGTAGGTGAGCGGCCGGGTCAACCACCGGTGAATGCGGATCCACACGCTTAACCGCTCGAGGCGGGCCCGCTCCGCGACCGTGAGCAGGTCCGGCCGCAGGCGCCGCTTGTGCTTCAGACAATGATACCAGTCAGCCTGTTGGAAGCGGCCCAGCAGCCAGCGCACCGGCGGCAAGAGCCGCCAGCCGGTCGGCGGCAGAAACAGCGAAATCTGAAAGTCGATCAGGTGCGGCTTGCCGTCCTCGCCGACCAGGATGTTCTGCCGTTTGTTGAGGTCCACATAGGCGATGTGACGGGCGTGCATGGCTTGCAGCAGGGCGAACAGCTCGTCGAAGAACGTATCCGAGACCCGCTCGCGGCGGCCCAGTGGATGGCCGGGGACAAAGGCGTGCAGGAACCCGGTCGGACCGAGCGGGCCGATCAGGCGCGGGACCCCGGGCACGCCCTGCATCTGTGCGTAGACGCGAACCTCCCGCCGGGTCAGATACGAACCGAGCCATTTCATTGGAACGGTCAGAAAGTCGTTCTGACGCCCGAGCTTGAGCACCGCCAGCCCGTCGGGGCCGCGGTACAGTCCGGTGGCGGCGAAGAAGTCGTGCTTGAACGTTTCCACGCGTTCGAAGCGCACCCCGCCATGCGTCGCGCAGGCGGGCAGTTCCGGCTCGGGCAGCGCGTAGAGCCAACCGTGGCGCGGACGGGTGCGGCGAGCGTAAGCGGGTTTCTTGCGCACGCGGAGATTATAGCGTCGTCAGGGGACCTGACAGCGCCGGCTGCGAGCGCCAACTGTGCCGAGCGGCAGGCCGTGCGGGTGCTGGCCGATGGTGCTCGAGCGAGTGTCTCGGGTTCATGGGCTACGCCGAATCGGCTGGCGCGCGGACGAGTCGGCTGGGGAAAAACAGAGCGGATATAAAAAGGCGTGCGGCACCCTGTGGGTATTGGCGCGGTCTGAGGGTGCCGCAGCGAGTGGAAGCAAGTTCTTCAGGACCAGGCACTTACGGTTGCCCAGCCTTGTCTTTCTCCGTATTTTGCTCCTTATCCACTTTCCAGTATAGCAGGTTAGGTGCCAGTTTCAACCCCCCGAACGCGCAAATCGTACTATTTTCGTGCAGAAAGCGTCTCAGGGCCTCGGCTCGGCGCCCGCAGCCTCCCTCCGCAACCGCTCCACCTGCTCCCGCCAACGTGGGTCTGGGGAGTGTTCGAGGTACTCGTCCAGCAGGTCGCCGGCTTTGGCGCTGTTGCCTCGAGCGAGGCGCAAGGCTGCTTCGGCGATCGTGGCTTCCGGCGGCAGTTCTTTGCGCTCGGCCATCAGGTGCAGCGTTTCCGCGGCACGCAGCAGCTCCCGCGCCTGGGGTAGGGCGGTGCCCGCGCGGGCGGATCGAATCCAGGCCAAGGCCTGCTTGATGTCGTTCGCCCGGATCGCCAGCAGCATCCGGGCCAGACAGGCAAAGCGGTTGTTCGTGTCGATCTCCAGCAAGGCATCTGCCATTTGCGGCGCCGATTCCTCGTCGGCCAACGCTGCGCTCCAGACGAGGTAGGCCTGGAACGGTCGGAACTCGGGGGCGTACTCCAGCGCTGCGTCCCAGGCGAGCGCCGCGTCCCGATAGCGCCCGGTCTGCACGCACACCTCGTGGAATCCGCGCAGCGCGTCGTAGTGCGTGGGAGATCGCTGGAGGATGGCGGCGTAGGCCAGGGTGGCGTCCTCCCAATGGTGGCTGCGCAGGTGATACAGCGCGATGACCTCCCAGGACTCCAGGTTGCCGGGCTGGTCGCGCAGCACGCCCTCGGCCAGTCGGAGCCCCCGCAGGCCTTCTCCCGCGAGTACCTCACAGCGGGCCCGCCCCAGCGTCGCCAAAGTCCAGACCTGCGGGGCGATTTTCGGGTTCGTGAGTGCTTGGCGGTACTTCTGTATGGCCTGGCCCGGCTCGTTGAACCGGCGGAGCAACAAGTCGCCGAACTCGACCAGGCGCATGGCGCGGTCCGGATCGTCTTCGGTCAGCACGGATTCCAGCTTCTGATAGGCCTGGCGCGCCTCGTCCCAGCGCTGGAGTGAGCGGTACGCGTGGGCCAACCGCAGCCACGTTAGCGGGGCGTTCGGCTCAAAATCGTGCGCGTGCCGCGCCTGCTCGAGCGAGTCCTCGAAGAAGCCGGCCAGCCAGAGCTGGTAGGAGATGCGCCGATGAAACGCCGCCCGATCGGCCGGACCGAGGAAATACTCCGGCCGGGTGTTCGACAGCGCTGCGGCTTGCAGCAGTGTCTGTCGGAATCGTTCGAGCAGGTCATGCTGTCGTGCGTCCTGTTGCCGCGACGCACCGTGCGTGTAGTCAAAACTGTATGCGATCGCCAGGTTTTCGGTTGCCCGTGGGTCGTCCGGATTTAGCCGGGCGACGCGCCGGGCGCGACGAAGTGCGTCACGCGCGTCGTGGCAGAGGCGGCGATCGTGAATGAGCATGGCCAGGCAGATCGGTATTGCGACACCCAGGAAGATGCCCGTTCGCACGCGAGCGGTACTCGGCCGGACGCCAGCGATCCAGCGGGCGACCACGATGCCCACCGCGAGCACCAGGCCCATGAGCGGTTGGTACAGGTAGCGGTCCTGGGCGGCCGCCGCTCGTCCGCCCACGACGCCGATCACCGGCAGCAGCAGTGCGGCGAACCACACCAACCCCACGGCCACGCCGCGGATTGACGGCTTTCGAGCGGTCCAGAGTGCGGCGGCAACCCCGGTCGCGGTCAGCAGGACGCCGACCCACACCAGCGGGTAGCTCCAGGACGTGCGGATGTCGGACAGGTACCAGGTGGACAGGTGCCCCAGCGGAGCGACCACGTTGTGCAGGTAGATCCACACGGCCAGCAGGCTGCGCGAGATGGGATCGCCGAACAGGGCCAGTTGCGAGTCCGCGATCAAGCCCGCTTCTTTGCTCGTCTGAAGTGTGAGCAGGGCGAAGAACAGGCAGATGGCGGCGACGACGTAAACCCGGGGCGAGCGCAGCGTGGCCCGCAGGCCGAGCAGGGCCCACTCCACGACGAGTACCAGCCCGATCCAGCCCACGACCGCCTTGCTCATCATGGCGAGCATCAAAGCGACGATGGCGGCAATGAACAGCGGCCAACGCTGCGAGTCCAACGCTCTGAGGTGCAGCAGCAGCGACGCGAGCGCGAACGTGCCCGAGAGAAGGTGCGTGCGCCCCATGTCGGCGGCATAGGCGATGACCAGTGTGGGGTGGAGCGTCCATAGCATGGCCAAGCCCCAGGCCAGCACGGTGGGCACGCGGCCGGCCGACGGGCGCAGCCGGCGCAGCAGTTGACGCAGCACCGTCCACAACAGCAGCCCGTTTAGAGCGTGCAGCAGCAGGTCGGTCTGGCGCATGAAGAACACGCGTTGCTCGCCCCACAACGCCCATTCCAGCGCGTACGTGAAGATGGGAACCGGCTGATAGAGATCGCCGTGGACGTGCCCGAAGATCTGCACGCAACGCCACAACAGCGGCTCGCGACGCCCCGCACCCGTTACGTCCGAGTTGTCGGCGATGAACAGGTACTCGTCGCCGACGATCCAGGGGGCGTCGAGTGACGGCGACCCGGCGACGTACGCCGCCACGACGAGCACCACGGCCAGGGCGACCACCCCGTAGCGGCGACGCCGGTCGGTACCGGGCGCATCCGGCACCGGGACCCCCGTTGGGTTCAGCTCATCGTCCGCCATGCGAGACGTTATCGCACGCTGAGCTCCGAGCCGCAAGTCGGCGGGCGGCGGGATGCCTGCGGTTTGCGCCGGCGGCCGGCACGGTCGGGCGCGGCGTAGCGAAGCAAGGCCGTGGTCATGCAGCGAGCCTCACGGCCTGACTTCGTCAGACCGTGCCACCCGGCGAGCCCCACGGCCTGACTTCGTCAGACCGTGCCACCCGGAGTGCCACCCGCCGCGTCGGCCGGATGGGGGGACTGGTCGCGATATGCGGTTGAACTCAGCGTGATTTGAAGATAAGGTTGCTATAATCCAGTGGCGGAACCGGTTTCGCGAGGTTCGATGCCTGGGACGACAACATGCTGGCTGAGTCGCCATCGTTATCTTCGAGCGTCCTGTTGCTCAATCGCCTGTATATGGCGGTTCGGGTGATCAGCGCGCGGCGGGCGATGTCGCTGGTGTACCAGGACACGGCGGAAGTGGTCTCCGTCGAGGACGGAAAGTTCCTTTCCTATGACTTCGACGATTGGGTTGAGGTCAGCGAGGCCAAGGCTGCCTTCGAGCGCGAGGAGCATGATTGGATCCGCACGGTTCGTTTTCAGATCGCCGTGCCGAGGATTATCCGGCTGCTGGTGTTCGACAAGTTCCCGCGGGTGACCGTCAAGCTGAACCGCAGGAACATCTTCGCGCGCGACCACAACCGCTGTCAGTATTGCGGGCGGCGGTTTGCGACCAGTGAGCTGAGCCTCGATCACGTCATCCCGCGTTCGCGCGGCGGGACCACTTCCTGGGAGAACATGGTCTGCGCGTGTATGCAGTGCAACGTGCGCAAGGGCGGGCGTGTGCCCAAGCAGGCGGGCATGAAGCTGATCGTCCCGCCGCGGCGTCCGCATCGCTCGCCGGTGCTGACCTTCAAGCTCTCGGACTCAAAATACGCCAGTTGGAAGCAGTTCCTCGACTACGCTTACTGGAACGTGGAACTGAAGTAAGCCGGGTTGACAGGCGCGGCCCCGGCGGCGTATGCTCCCGGCGGATATGCTTTCGGCTCAATGGGAATGGCTTTGGCCTGTTGTGTAGGGTGTGTTCATGGCGGTTGAACAGTGGTCCGAGACCGTGCTGCTGGGGAATCTGGCCGATGATCCGCAGGTTACCGACGATCTGACCGCCATCGCGGAGCAGTGCACCGAAAACACCAAGCTCGACGTCCTGCTGAACTTTGCGAACATCAACTATCTGAACTCGTCCAACATCGCCAAGCTGCTCAAACTGCGGAAACTGGTGACGATCACGAACGAGCGGCGCCTGAAGCTGTGCGGTATTAACCGACACGTGTGGGGGGTCTTCCTGGTCACGGGGCTCGACCGCATCTTCGACATCGCCGACGACGTCTCCAGCGGGCTGACCGGCCTGCAGATGGGCCAGTAGCAGGCGCCGACCACCCCCTTGCTCATTAGCCACAGAGGGCGCAGAGCTGCAGCTAACGAGCAGAAGCCTGCGAACTCGGGACCAAGCGCGGTCTGGGGCAGTGGGCCGTGCCCAAGCGAAGACACTGGTCTCCTCAGTGTCCTCTCCGCCTTCTGTGGCTAACAACCGGTTGGTGGCTACGCCGGCAACGCGCGCCGCGAATCACGAATCAGCACGTTTTGCCGGGTGTGATAGCCCAGGCAGACCAGTGGGCAGACCGTGCGACCGAGCCGTGCCAGCCCCCGGCACACCAGACGTTCCCAGGCGTTGCCGGCCGCGCTGATCCGCCGCTCGGCGGTCTTGTGCATCGTGATCCAGACGTCCTCGCGCAGCTTCTCGGGTGTTCCGAAGGAGCCGCACAGTGCTGAGTCCCCGGCCCGGATGCCGGCGAGCAGCTCGGCCCTGGTGCTGCCGGTGCCGAGTGTGTAGGTCGTCCCGACGCGGTGCGTGTGCGAGTCGCTGCCGGCGACCAGAACCTTACCGCGTCCCCGCGTGGCGTGCCAGGCGAACGCGTTGTGGGCGTAGCTCCGCGAGCCGTTGAGTCCCTCAAACACGTCGAACAGCTCCAGCATGGCCTCGATGTGCCGACGCTCCAACGCGCGATGCTGGGCAGTCCAGGTCAGGTGGTTGAGCACGAAAAGCTTGTCGATCTGGCGCAGGTACGCGACCAGCTCATAGAGGTTGCCGCGTAGCCGCTGCATCTCAGCGTGCTGGGCCTCGTCGATGTCGAAGACGTTGACGTGCACGACCGTGCCGTCTTCCGGCAGACGCGTCGTCACTTCCTCGCCGAAGATGAAGTCGGCCAGCTCGCCGCGGCGATCGAGCAGCGCCTTGCACCCGTCGATGGTGTCGTGGTCGGTGATGGTGACGAAGTCCATGCCGCGGGCCTTGGCCAGATCGTAGATCTCCTCCGGCTCCAGCAGCGGATAATAGACCACGCCCGGCACCCAGCGGATGTGCTCGACGGAGAACGTCGAGTGGCAGTGCAGGTCGATCCGGGCTCCCTGGCGGCGCACGTTACGCGGGCGCGCATCCCGGCGGGCATGCGGCTCGTATTCCAGGATGGGGGTCAGCAACTCGTTCATGGGGTAGTTGTCTTGCCCAACACGTACGACGCCATTGTAAACGGTATACCGCGGCTGCGCAAGGCCGCAGTGGCTCATGCGTTCGGGGGGCTGGGCGTCGCCCGCGCGGCCTGAGGCTACCTGGGTACGCAAGCTGGTGCGAGAATCCCTTCTCGCACCTCCAAAACCGTTCTCGGCAGCGGTTGTAGGAGGGGATTCCTGCTGGCTTGGGGGCCGAGAAGGGATTCTCGGCCCAGCGGCGCGCGGCCTGAGGCTACCTGGGTACCACGGCCAACGTGACGGCGTGGCCCTCGATCTTCTTCTCGCAGACCTCGCCGCTCGGCGGGGCGGCGAGCTCGAGTTGCTCCGCGAGGCACTCATGTTTGATTGTGTCGCCGAAGCGGCGGACCACGGCCAGGAACTCCTCCGGCCCGGCGACGTAGAGCGTGATGCGGGCCTCGTAGGCCAGGTCCTGCTGCTTGCGTAGCCCCTGTACGTGGTGGATGAGCTCGCGCACCAGTCCTTCTTCGCGCAGCTCGGGCGTGAGCTCGGTTTTGATCACGACCACGCCAGCCCGGCCCTGTGCCGCCGCCCACCCGGGCCTGGCCTCCAGCCGAACGTGCACGTCGTGGCCGGTCAGGTGCACCCGCTGCCCCTCCACGTCAACCCAGAGCTCGCCGGTCGAGCTGAGCGTTTTGCGGGCCTCGGCGGCGTCGAGCTTCTCCAACGCGGCGGCGATCTTGGGGGCCAGCTTCACGAACTTCGGCCCGATCGCCTTGAATTCCGGCTTGATCTGGTACGTTACGTAGTGGTCGGCCTCGGTGGTGAACCCGACGCGCTTGATGTTGAGCTCGTCGGCGATCAGATCGCTGTGAGCCTCCAGCCACGCGGTGTGTTCGGGTTTGGCCAGGATGTTTTCGGCCTCGGCCAGCGGCTGACGCACCTTGAGCTTCGCGGTCGTCCGCGCCGCCCGCCCCAGCGAGACGATCTGCCGCACCAGGTCCATTTCTTCGGCGAGCGGCTCGTCGATGAGTGACTCATCGGCCTCCGGGTAATCACACAGATGCACGCTAACGGGTGGCGATTCTGCCCCTTCGTCCCTTTGTCGCTTCGTCCCTCCGTCCCTCGTCACAAGATTCTGATACATCGTCTCGGCGACAAACGGCGTGAACGGCGCGATCAGCTTGCTGACCGTGACCAGCATCTCATGGAGCGTGTTGTACGCGTTCCATTTATCCTGGTTCTCGGCCGACGAGACGTCGGCCGCTGCGGGACGCCAGAAGCGGTCGCGCGAGCGGCGGACGTACCAGTTTGACAGGGCATCCACGAAGTCGTTCAGTCGACCGGCCGCGGGATAGTTCTCAAAGCGGTCCATCCGCTCGCGGACGAACCGGATCGTGCGGTGCAGCTCGCTGCTGATCCACCGATCCAGCTCGCTGCGCTCCTGGACCGGTCTCCAACCGGTTGCACGAGCCGTGGACTTCAGTCCGCGCGGTTCCTCGCGCGCGGCGCCGCTCTCAGTCAGTGCGACCGCGCGGGCTGAAGCCCGCGGCTCTTCACACGCTTCGTGGCTGCGTGGCTTCGTGGCTGCGCGGCTTCCTGGCTCGAACTGATCGATGTTCGCGTAGATGTTGAAGAAGCTGAAGACGTTGTATAGTCGGACGAGAAACTCTCGCTGGGCATCGCGGATGTTCGCCTCCAGGAACCGCACGGAAGTCCACGGCGTCTGGGCGCTGAAGAAGTACCAGCGCATCGCGTCGGCCCCGTAATGGTCGAAGATATAGCCGGGCTCCCTGTAGTTCTTGGCCCGCTTGGACATTTTCAGCCCGTCCTCGCCCATCACGTGGCCGAGAACGATGCAGGTCTTGTACGGGTGGCCGCTGTCCGGCTTGGGTGGGGCGGGGGCGGGCATGTGGACCTCGTCGCGCCGCTCACCGAACAACAGCGTGCTGATCGCCAGCAGGCCGTAGAACCAGCCGCGGGTCTGGTCGATCGCCTCGCTGATGAAATCACAGGGGAAGCGCTCGGCAAACGTTTGCACGCTGCCCTCGACGTGCGGGAAACCCCACTGGGCGAACGGCATGCTGCCGGCATCCCACCAGCAGTCGATTACCTCCGGGACACGGCGCATGCGCGCTTTCCGAGGAGCCGCGGATTTCAGTCCGCGCGGTTCAGTGACCGCGGCGCCGCTCGTATCACCCAGCTCCGCGCGGGCTGAAGCCCGCGGCTCTGCCTCCGAATCAAACGGGCTGGCGTAGGTGATCTCGTCGATGTAGGGCTTGTGAACGCGCAGGTGGTCGGGCAGGTCGGGGTTCTCTTTCTTCGCCTGTTCCCAGAACTCCGTGCCCTGGACGTCGGGCTTGGCCAGCAGCTCGGCATACGAGCCGATCGCCTCCATTTTGCCCGTTTTCTCGCAGACCCAGATCGGCAGCGGCGTGCCCCAGTAGCGTTCGCGCGACAGGGCCCAATCGACGTTGTTACGCAGGAAATCGCCGAAGCGGCCCTCCTTGATGTGGTCGGGCAGCCAGTAGATGCCGTCGTTGTTCTTGAGGAATTCGTCGCGGAACTGGCTGGTGCGGACGAACCAGCTCTTGCGGGCATACTGGATGAGCGGGTCGTCCTCCGACCGCGGGCAGAACGGGTATTCGTGCTCGATTGTCTCGCGGTGGTACAGAATCCCGCGCTTGTCCATCTCCCGCATGATCTCTTCGTCGCAGTCCTTGACCCAGCGCCCGCGGTACTGCTGTGGCGCCTCCTCAGTGAATGTACCATCGGGTGCGACGGCGTTGATCACTGGGATGTGGGCTGGCTCCAGGAACCGCTTGCGCTCCTCCTGAAGCAAGTCGAAGTCTACCTCGCCGAACGCGGGGGCTTCGTGGACCAGCCCGGTACCGCTTTCCAGCGTGACGAAGTCGCCGGCGACAATACGCCAGCCGATGTAGTCGCTCCCGCTGGCCTTCAGAGCGGCCGTCTGGTCGCCCATGGTGCTGCAGTAGCAGTCGAACGGCGGGACATATCGTTTGCCGACCAGGTCGGTGCCCTTGCAGGATGAGATCACCTTGAATTCGTGCTTGATCTTCTCGGCGGTGGTGCCGACCAGCGCCTCGGCGATGTAGAGGTACTCGTCGGTTGTCTTGTCGTGGACGAGGGCGTAGTCGATGTCCGGTCCGACGGCGGCGAAATGGTTGCTGATGAGCGTCCAGGGCGTGGTGGTCCAGACGAGCAGGGAGACACGTGCTCCAGGAGGAGCCGCGGACTTCAGTCCGCGCGGCTCTGCGACCGCGGCGCCGCTCGTATCACTTGAATCCGCGCGGGCTGAAGCCCGCGGCTCTTCATCGATAAGCGGGAATCTGACATAGACCGCGGGATCTTTGACGGTGCGATAGCCTTCGCCGACTTCGCCGGCTGACAGGGCCGTCCCGCCTTGGGCCCACCACCAGACGACCTTGTGGCCCTGGTAGAGCAGCCCGCGCTCGAACAACGTCTTGAGCCCCCACCAGACGCTCTCGACGTAGCTCTGGTGGTAGGTGATGTAGGCGTCTTCGAGGTTGACCCAGAAGCCCAGCCGGCGGGTCATCTCCTCCCATTCCTTCAC
>JAUWXH010000302.1 GCA_030616465.1 Planctomycetota bacterium
GACCTGCGCATTTGCGCCCGCAGCGCGGCGTTCAAAATGGCGTTCGTGGACCTCGGGCTGGTGCCCGACACAGGGGCAACGCTAACGCTGGTGCAGCATGTGGGGTATGCCCGTGCGGCGGAGCTATGCTTGCTGGGCGAAAAGCTGTCGGCGGAAGAAGCGTTGGGATACGGGCTGGTCAACCGTGTCGTGGCTGACGAGGAGCTGGAGTCCGTCACGCGTCAGATCGCCGGCCGGCTGGCCGCGTGGCCGCCACGGGCGATCGCCCTGACCAAGCGGGCGCTCAACCATGCCTGGACGGCGGGCTTGGAAGAGCAGCTCGAGTACGAGGCGTTTCTGCAAACCACCGCCGGTCGAACCGCGGATCACCGCGAGGCCGTGCGAGCGTTTGTCGAAAAGCGCAAACCGAAGTTCCAGGGCAAGTAGGGACCGGCGCTTGGGAAGTGTAGCGGCCGGGCTCTGTCCCGGCCGTTCTTGTACAATGGCACCTTCGGTTCGGTACGGCTGCGGCCGAGCCCGGCCGCTACAGTTCGTGGGCCGCCATGTGGTCAGAACAGACGATCCAACTGATTCAGCTCGCCTGCCAAGAGGACCTCGGGCGGTTGGGCGACGTCACGTCCAAGCTGCTGGATGAGTCGGACGCCCAAGTCACGGGGCGAGTCGTAGCGCGCGAGGACGGCGTCATCTGCGGGCTCACGCTTGGCCCGCAAATCTGCGAAGTGTTTGGGCAACGGCTCAATCAGAAGCTCGAATTCGCCGCGAGTGCGCACGGCGATCGGCAGTTCGAGGATGGAGATCAGGTCAAAGCGGGCATGTGTGTCGCCACGTTGCGAGGCTCGCGGTCGGCCGTGTTAACCGTAGAGCGCACGCTGCTCAACTTCCTCGGTCGCATGAGCGGCGTCGCCACGCTCACGCGCTCGTTCGTCGAGGCTGCCCGCAAGGCCAATCCCAACGTCAGTATTCTCGACACGCGCAAGACCATCCCCGGCTGGCGGGAATTGGACAAATACGCCGTTCGCTGCGGCGGCGGCGAGAACCATCGCGCCGGACTGCACGACGCCATTCTTATCAAGGACAACCACCTGGCCGGTATTCCGACGCCGCGCTTGACGAACGCGCTGTTCGAGCTGCTTCATCGGCGTACGGGTTCGCCGAGCTTCGTTGAGGTCGAGGTCGATGACCTCGACCAACTCGCGGAGGTCTGCAAGGTCGTCGGCGTCGATATGGTCTTGCTGGACAACTTCACGCCGGATCAGATGCGGGCGGCGGTGGCTTACCGCGACGGGCAGGGGCTGCGCGGCAAGGTCGAACTGGAGGCCAGCGGTGGGATCACGTTGGAGACCGTGGCCGAAATCGCCGCCACCGGCATCGATCGCATGTCGGTGGGTGCGCTGACCCATTCGGCGGCAAGCCTGAACATCGGTCTGGATCTGTAGAGAAGGTTCCTGACCCCTTTCTCGCTGTGACCCCTTTCTCGCTGACCCCTTTCTCGCGGGGCAGCACCTGCAACCCTGCGGATCAGTCACCCTGACCGCTGTCGGCGGTAGAATGTCGAGGGTTGACGGGTACCAGCATGAGACGCCGTTCACGGACACTACGCGGGCTGAAGTGGGTGGGGATGGCGCTGTGCGTTTTGAGCGTCGGTTTCTGGATTGTCGGCCAGTGGTGGTGGCTACACCTGCGCGCGGGTCCGCGCATAGGTTTGTCGTTCAACTTCGTCGGCGGATTAGTCATGATCGATCACTCTCCGTCGACCAACTACGCAGCGATTGAGGCTCAGTCGGCGCCGCCCTTCATGAGCGTTTCCGAGCGACTGGGGCTTGCCCTTCCCCACAGCTTTTACATATGGAACGGCATACGTTTCGTCCTGCCCGTGTGGGTCTGTCTGCTCGCGTTCGCGACACCTACTGTCCTCTTGTGGCGCCACTCCCGGCGTCACCCACGCGGCCACTGCCAAAAGTGCGGCTACGACCTGACCGGCAACGTCAGCGGGCGGTGTCCGGAGTGCGGGGAGCCCGTTGGAAGCGAACGCGAAAGCTCTGCCGAGCTTTGACGAAATGGAGGTCAAGTTATGTCAACGATGCGTCTGGTAGGCGGCATCATTGCCGTGCCTCTGTTTGTAAGTGGGTGTTCGGGGTCTAAACCAAGCTACTGGTCTGGCCAAGTGTGGGTGCAGGAACCTCTGCGGATTGAACGAAATGGCGAGGCACTCCCCGTCAACAAGGAAAACTGCTTGGAGGTCTTCGGGCCTCCAACCTTCACGAATCAGATTCCAGACGGGGAGGTCTGCATCTGGCGTGACGCGATGCGCGGCCCGCCGCCCGGATGTAAGGGCCACTGGGATGTCTTCATCACCTTCGACAGCGATGGGAACTTCATGCCAGCGGATCCGAAGGCCGACTACGGGTTCTGCTTCTGCCAAAGGTGCCGCTGCGACCTGCGGACAATTGACGGGGATCGGTGCCCCGAGTGCGGGATGGCGATCGAACGGAAGGCGGCTCGCTGACGCGGTACAACCACGGTGCAACAGCCCGCGGCGCAGGGGAGCGGGCGAGCCCCGCGCGTTGGCGTAAGACTCGCCCACCCATGAACTTAGTGCTCAGAATGCCCGCCGGCCGCCCGGCCGGCGTAGCGGTTACGAGAACTGCACCGCCAGCAGCGTCATGTCGTCGGCCGTGGCGGCGCCGGCCAGATGGCGTTGCACCACGGAGCGGGTCGTGCCGATCATGGCCGTGGTGCTGAGCTCCTCCAGGCGGTCAAGCGCCTGGATCACCGGGCGGAGTCCCAGAAACTCGTCGGCGGGATTGACCGCCTCGATCAGACCGTCCGTGTAGAACAGCATCGCCTGAGCGGGCTCCCCGACGTGGATGCGCCGCACGCGGTACTGCTCTTCCAGCTCGATCCCCAGCGGCAGCGAGTTCTCTTCACCCGGGACGCTGACATGCTCCGGGCCGAGCAGCAGCGGACCGGGGTGACCCGCGCTGACGTACTCGACGGAACCGCTCGCCGGGTCGATCGTCCCCAACACGGCCGTGATGAACACGTGCGAAGCCGTGCTGTGGTACATGTGCCGATTGATCCGGGCGGCCAGGTCGGGGAGGGAGATGTCGGCGGCGAGCGCGACGCGAACAGCGGCATGCAAGCTGGCTATCACCAGGGCGGCGGGCAGGCCGTGACCGGTTACGTCCGCGATGATCACGCCCAGCCGGCCGTCTTCCAGGCGAAAGTAGTCGAAGTAGTCGCCGCTCACCGCGGAGGACGGCTCGTTATATCCCTCGACCGTCACACGCCCGATGCGCAGCGGTTCGGCCGGCAGCAGCTCCTGCTGAATGACCCGGGCGCGTTCGAGCTCGGCGTACACGTTTTGGGCGCGCATCTGTTCCTGGAACAGGCGCAGGTTGGCCAGCCCGACGCCGACCTGCTGGGCGATCGCGGCGAGGAAGTCCACGTCGGCCGGCTGGTAGCTGGAGGCCTGCGTGACGCGATCGCCGTAGATCACCCCCAGAATCTCCTCCCGGTTGAGGATCGGGACGCACAACGCCGAGCAGATCGGGTAGCGCACCAGGCTCTCGCTCAGGTCGCCCGCCAGGTCGGTGGCGGGGTTGTTGACGATCGCCCGTTCGCCTTGCAGCAGGGCCCGGTTGATGAGCGTTCGACTCACCTTGTAGGCCCCGCTCTCGTCGCGCTGAACGTTGTGCGCGACCGGGAGCTCGGTGTCACCGCGCGGTGTCTTGAGCGCGATGAGCCCGCGTTCAAACTCCAACGCCTCGCAACAGGCGTCCAAAGCCTGTTGTAGCAGTTGTTTGCGATCGAAGGTCCCGCCGATGCGCTCGGTCAGGCTGATCAGTAGGGCGAGCCGCTGTTGATTGAGGTCGAGCCGCCGGTGCTGCTAGATGTATTTGCGGTGGCCAACTTCCCCACCGCCACCCAGCTAGTCAAGACCCTGACCCTCACTCCCGGCCAGCAGCATAACCTGCAAGTTCGTGTCTACAATTTTACCAATCAGCCCATTTCGGG
>JAUWXH010000334.1 GCA_030616465.1 Planctomycetota bacterium
GCCCGCGTGCTTCGAGAAATGAAGGCGTGTGTTGCAGAAGACCGATTGGCGCCCAAGTCAAGGCGCTATCGGGTCCTCTCTCGTATTGTCATCGACGAATGGCCGCTGGGCTCGGAACTTGGTGAGCGAATCTGCGAGCTCGAAGCTTGCTTTGAGGCAATCTAGGGATCAGCCAGGCGCATCGGCAATCCCGCGTTTGCGCCGTGTGCTTAGAAAGCGTAGAAGCGGTAGAAAGCAGGACAGGCACGAATTTACTGGCCTATCTAATGGGATGTTCGACGCTTTCGATTAGGTATCCTCCTGGAGCTGACCACCGACAACTGGTACGACGCCAAGGTCGTCACTCGCCCTTGACACGCGACGGTCCGCAGAGCGGGCCGCCGCGGCCCGAGTTCGGGCGTTCGTCCGCTACCACGTCAACGGGCCGCAGTACATCGACGAGCGCATCGCCACGTACACCGAGACCGGCCGCGCTACGGGCGAGTTCACCTACTACCTGCTGAACGGCAACTACTCGATCGCCGGCACCGGCAACGCCGACGGCTCGGTCATCGAGCCGCTGGACTACACCGCCGGCGGCAACTTTGGCGACACGCCGAGCGTCGTGTTCCACGACGCCGCCGACGACGACGGCGACGTGGATCTGCACGACTTCATCGATTTCCAGGTCTGCTTCGACACGGTGGATCCGGGCTGTCTGGCGGCGCACGATTTCGACGACCAGGGTGTCAGCGACGGCGTGATCGACGCGGCGGACTGGGCGGGGATCGAGCACTGCTACAGCAATCCGGAGTTGGCTCCGCCCGCCCGCCCGCCTGCCGATGGCGATTCCCGGGTCGTTCAGCGTACGTTGCTTACACGACTGGCAGCGTTACGACGAAGCAGGCACCGTCGCGCACACTCTCGTCCAGGTACAAATCGCCGCCCATGGCACGCGCCAGCCGCTGACTCAGTGCCAGTCCCAAGCCTACGCCGGGGGCGGAATGGGCGGCATCGCGCGCCGATTTGTGGAACGGGCGAAACAGCCGGCTGAGGTCGGCCGCTGCAACGCCGGGACCCCGGTCGCGTACCCGCACCACGAGCTGCTTGCCGGCACGCGTCGCTGCGATCCTCAGCGCGCGTTTCTCTCCCGACGCGGCGTACTTGCACGCATTATCGACGAGGTTGAACAGAATACGCTCGAATGCGGACGGATCCGCGCATACGTGAGCAACCCGGGCCGCGTCATCGATCTCAACAGCCAAATCCATTCGGCCGTGTTCGGCACGCTGTTGGAGCGGCTCACGTACCCGGTCGAGAAGGTGGTCGAAGCGCAGTCGCTGTGCGGAAGCACGCGATCGGCCGCGCTCGAGCCGGGCGTATGCCAAGACGTTTTCCACAAGGTGCTGCAAGCGGCCAGCTTCATTCGACAATGTCTGTAAATAACGGCGCCGCGCTTCTTCATCGTCCGCCGCCTGATCCGTCAGCATGTCGGTATAAAGACGAAACGCGGTAAGGGGGGTGCGCAGCTCGTGAGTAACGGCGGATACGAACGCACCTCGCCGTTCGCTCAGCGACAGCGTACCGACGAGCAACACCCCCACAGCAACGGCCGCCAGCAGGACGCACGCCCACGCCACCGCGAGTGAAAGCAGAATCGGCGAGTCCAGTTTCGAGGTAGCCGGACGGACTTCGCCGGGGACGAGTTGAACGGGGCAGGCCGCGAGTTGCCGCGATTCTTCGTCCGCCCCGGTGCTCGGGGCCGGCTGCAAGTCCGCTTCAGGGAGCAGATCTGCGATCCGCGCGAGAAGATCTTGTCTGATCGCCGGCCAATCGAGCCAACAGCCCTGCACATACTCCCCTCCATCCACACGAACCCGCCGGGCCAGCAACAGCACATCGCCGGACCAGACGGGTGTCATGACACTCCCGCTTATGTCGCCGGACGGCAGAGCGATCATGACGTTCGACTGCGTCAGCTCCTGCGCCTGCTGCCAATATTGCTGGGCGCGACCAGCGCGTTCCGCCAAGCTACGCGCCTTCTGACCGATGCCCGAAGAATCCTGCTGCTCCGACAAACGCCGCTCTCCCTCCTCTGGCTGGAAGGGAGCCGATACGGATAGGGATCCTGGCACGGTCAGCGGGGAATCTGGTGCATCGGGCAGCGCCGACAACAGCGTGTTCCAGGCGATCAGCGAGCGGAACCTTTGGAGCTGTGCGGCGGCGGTCTCAATCTGCTCCGCTGTCGTGTATCGTGCTTCCGCCAGATCCCGCATGTTGCCGACCGGAACCTGCGGAGAGGTGAGCTCGCCGTCCGGGGCGAACTGAAAGTACAACAACACCTCAGGCAACAACTCGATGAGCAGGGGTGACGGCACGAGAACGTCCCCGTACTCGATCGGTGAGAACATCCGTGTATAGGCGCGCTCGACCGGATAGAAGGGTGTGTAGGCGAAGTACGGGCGCCCGTTCTCGCGGGCCAGCAGCGGCGCCAGCGACGAATCCATGCGCCACAGCGCCAGACGAACCCGCTCCTCGAGGTCTGCCTGTTGCCGCGCCGCGACCTCGCGCTGATTCAGTTGCAGGGCGGTTACGCTGACCCACCCCATCGCGACCAGCACCACCGCGAGGCAGATGAAGAAGACTAACGCGACGTGCCACGGGCGCCTCATCCGCGGTCCTCCTGCGCCGCCAGCCTGTAACCCTTGCCGCGCACCGTCATTATCACCCGAGGGTGGGTGGCATCGTCGCCGAGCTTCTCGCGCAGCCGGGCGATGTGCATGTCGATCGTGCGGGTCTCTATGCCGGACGGATCGACGCGCCAGACACGCGAAAGCAGCTCATCCCGGGAGATCGCCCGCCCGCGATGACGCGCCAGGTACGCAAGGAGTTCGGCCTCACGCTCCGAGAGATCGTACCGCCGTCCGTCGGATAGCTGCACTTCGGCGCGCTCCAAGTCGGCGACCCCGTCCGGCAGCAACACCCGCTGTATGTCGCTGGGCCGCTCTGGTGAACGCCGCAAGACGGCCTCAACGCGGGCAAGCAGCTCGCGAACGCCGAACGGCTTGACAACGTAGTCGTCCGCGCCGAGCCGCAGGCCGCGAACGCGGTCCTCTTCTTCGCCGCGGGCGGTAAGGATGATGATCGGGGCCGTGGGTCGCGCGGCACGCACCTCTTTGAGGATCTCGAAACCGTCTAGCTCCGGCAGGATCAGGTCGAGCAACAATACATCCCACTCGGAGGTGAGCGCCAGTTGCAGGCCGCGGCGTCCAGCGGCGGCCTCCGCCGTTTCATAGTGCGCAAGCCGCAGGGCGTCGACGACGCCCTGACGGATCGCGTCATCATCTTCGATGATCAAGACGCAACGTCGGCCCATAGTCTATTCGAACTCGAAGCCCTTCTCTGCCGCCTGCTCGCGACAGACTTTGATCACCGCCGAATCCAGCGTCTCCTCGCCGGATTCAGCCAACTCCTTCATCTTAGCGGCAACGAACTCCTTGCGCTGCTTGTTGAGCGTCTGGATTTGCTTCTGCAAATCCGCGCGCTGCTGCCCTTTTTGAGCGACGTACGCCTGTCGCTCCTCCAGGCTCATCGTCCGCATCACTTCTGGAAGCTCTTCCGCTTGCAGGCCCTCGACCTTTACGGCGCCATCC
>JAUWXH010000179.1 GCA_030616465.1 Planctomycetota bacterium
GACCGCGACGAGGTACGCCGCATCATGCTCACCCCCGTCAGCGACGAAATCACCGATCGCGAACCTTATAACGGCTATCTCGTGTTTCAGGGCGCGATTCCGGAAGTGCAGGAGTTCCTGCGCACGATCAAGCGTTAGAAGCCAGGCGGCAGAATCTGTATTACGTTGCTTCCTCAGCCCCTTGGCGCGGTGTGAATGGGCGTAGATAGTGACAGCAGCGCCTGCGTGCAACAAGACGGGGTGTGGGACGCGGTTGGAGGAGTGGGGCTGGTAAGGTTGTTGAAAGAGAGGGCAAACATGGAAGCGGCAGGCCTCAGGGACTTTCTGGAAATACCCTACAGCGAGCTGGAGGAGCTGAACCTGGCGGGCAAGCGTCAGCGGGCCGAGCGGGTGGACCCAGGCGTGGTCGAGGAGGAACGGCGGAAGTACCTGACCGACGAGAAGCGCATCAAGGCGGTGACGGTGTGTTTCTCGGACATCGAGGGCCGCCTGCACATGCTCGATTATGACAAGAAGTTCCTGCTGGCCTCGGCAGACAGCTTGACGTTCGACGGGTCGTCGGTCCGGGGTTTCGCCGTTCAGGCGGAGTCCGACCTGATACTGACGATTGACTGGCCGGCGTTCTTCTGGCTGCCGGCTGACATTTTCGGGCCGGGCAAAGTGCTGGTTTTCGGGGAAGTTCGGGACCGGGAGGGGTCGCCCTATGCCGCCGACTTCCGCTCGACGCTCCGGCGGTACACGCAGGCGCTTCACCGCAAGGACGGGACGCTCGCCATCGCGGCTCCCGAGATCGAGGGATTCCTGTTCCAAGGGGCCGACGCGGAGCGCCGCTATTACGAGACGGGCAAGTTCGAGTTCATCTCCACGGGCGGGTACTTTCACTCGCTGCCGCAGGACCCGCTACGGCAGTTCATGGACACGGCCGCGGAAGTGCAGCGGGCTATGGGTTTCGGCAACGAGAAGGACCATCCGGAAGTTGCTCCCTCGCAGTTCGAGATGAACTTCGCCCGGGTCGAGGCCTCCATCGCCGCGGATCAGATCCTGCTGTACAAACTGCTTTGCCGCCAAGTGGCTCAGGGAATGGATATGACGGCCAGCTTCTTGCCCAAGCCCGTGGCCAACATCAACGGCTGCGGCATGCACATGAACATGTCGCTGATGCGTGAGGATCGGAACCTGTTTTTCGACAAGGCGGGGCGCGACGGCTTGTCGTCGTTGGCCTGGGACTTCGTCGAGCGCATCCTCCACAACGCGAGCGACATCTGTCTGGTCCTGAACTCCAGCGTCAACGGGTATCGTCGGCTGGACCCGCAGTTCGAGGCCCCCAACCAGATCAGTGCCTCGCCGGTCAATCGGGCGGCGATGGTCCGCATTCCGCTGGCCAACGAGCGGTCAGCGCGCATCGAAGTGCGCTCGATCGCCCCCGACGCCAATCCCTACCTGCTGATCTACGCACTGCTGCGCACCGGGCTGGAGGGGCCGCAGCCCGACGCTTCGAAGCGAGATAAAGGCACACGTCGCCTGCCCACCAACATCCACGATGCGATCCGGATCTTCAAAGGCAGCCGGTTTGTTACGGAGCTGTTGGGCGAGGACATGCAGGCGCGCATCGCCGAGGTCAAGCGGACCTCGGCTGACCGCTGCCCGCGCGAGCTGGGTATGCTGGTGAAACGCGAGGAGGTCATGTTCCACCACGAGGTGACCAACCAGTTCTTGTGGAGCCTGTTCTAGAGCAGCGCTGTGGATGGCGACGGTAACGCCGGCAGAGCCGAGAAGACAGCTCTACTGTTGCAGTCCCTCGACTCGGTGCGGATGAGTGTAGACGGTGGCGCGGTCGCCGCGCACAAAACTACAGAGCGTGATGTTGCAGCGCTGGGCGACGTCGATGGCCAGGGAAGACGGGGCCGAGACGGCCGCGACGATCTCGATGCCCGCGTTGGCGGCCTTGGCCACGAGCTCCAGACTCACACGCCCCGACAGCGCGACGCCCCGACCGGCCAGCGAGAGATCCTGCAGCAGGCACTGGCCGATCGCCTTGTCCAAAGCGTTGTGCCGGCCAATGTCCTCTCCGAAGGCGAGCAGCGTGCCATCGGCAGTGAAGATCGCGGCGGCATGTGTTGCGCCGGTCCGGGCGAACAGCCGCTGGCGGGCGTGCATCCGGTCGGCAACGGCCACCAGCAGCGAACCGGGCACGCGCAGCGAGTCGCGGCTGGCAAGCTGCCCGGACATGAGCTGGTCGATATTGCGGCTGCCGCACAGCCCGCAGGAGCTGGTCACGATCAGGTTTCGGCCCGAGCCAGCTTGCGTCGGGTCATCCAGGCGCATGCCGATCACGCGCTGCTCACGGCGATAGGACAAGTCCACAATGTCGTCGGTGCTGGAGATCAGTCGCTCAGAGAAGGCGAACCCCACGGCCAGCGCCTCAACGTCGCACGGCGTGCACATGAGCACGAAGCTGCCGACGTCTTCGAACATAATCGTGATGGGTTCCTCGACGACGACGTCGTGGGGGTCCCGCAACGGCGGCGCGCCGCTTGTGGAAATGCGTAGCGGTTGGACGCGGCGGACGGCGTCGCTCGCCTCAGACGCGAGACGTTCGGGCGCTTTACCCTCGGTCGGGCGGTTCGAAGTCGGCTGAGGGTCTTCGGTCGCATGCATTGCCGGCCTCGTCACTCTCCAGCGGCTTGCCGAGCGGAGTCGCCTTGGCGCGGATGCCGGGGGCAGCCCTGCCCTTCAGGTCGGGCCGCGAAACGCTCGTTGGCGAACGTTGCCACCTCCTCGTTTAGTCGTTTGAAGGTCTCCAGCAGGTAGCGGCCGTCGGGCGACAGGGTTGTGCGACCGCCGCCGACTCCGCCGGCATGGGGCTCGATCAGACGTTTGCCCAGGTGCTTCTCGGCGTTGCGGACGGAGTTCCAGGCAGGGCGATAGCTCATGCGTGTCGCACGGGCGGCCTGGCGCAGCGTGCCATGACGATCCACCTGCTCCAATAGCCGGGCCAGGCCCGAGCCGAAGGCGTGCATGCCGTCCACGACGAACCAGACCTTGGTGCGCACGACCGGCCCCGTGCGACAGAGGAAGCGCTTGTGCTCGATCAGCACGTCGCAAGCGGCCTCGCACAGTGCGCCGGAGGTCAGCTTGCGTCGCAACACGCGCTTCCAGTCGCGGATCGACCCGCGCGGGCCGACGTGCACGTGCGCCCGCGACCGCAGCAAGGCCACGTCCGGACGGTAGTCGGTCCGCCCGGGGATGCCGTCCACGAACAGGATGATGTCGCCGCGGCCATTACGGGCCCACTCGTTGGACTCCAGGACGACGTGTTTGTATCCGGGCTGAGCGGCATCGACAAAAGACGTCAGCGCTTTGTTGTTGCGGAAGAAATTAGGCGGCTTGTCGGGCTTGGGTTGGCTGCAGCCCTGCTTGGCGTACACGGCGTCGGGCAGGATTTCGCAGAGGCGCTGGGCCAAGTGAGTTTTGCCCACGCGCCGGCCGGCCCCACAGATGACCCAGGTCAGCGTCAATCGAAGCACCCCAACTCGCACGCGCGGATCTTGATGTTCAGGTGATCCAGGAGCTGGCCCAGGCTGCGGGAGCCGATGTTGAGCTCGGCGGCCATGCCGCGCGCGGTGTTGCAGGTGATCCATCCGCCCGCGTGCAAGACGGATGAAGTGCTCTTCTCGCCCTCGGCCGCTTTGACCACCCGCACGTTGCAGTTGTCGCCGGAGACGACTTCCAACGGGATGTCATGCGTCCCGACGAACGAAGTCACCGCTTCCAGCAGCGCTTCCGAAACACCTAGTCTCGCCTGCATTGGCAAGCCTCCAGCTCGAGCTTCACATTACGCCCCGGCTGACCGTCCGGAAGCGTGCGTTGTGCACAGCCGCGCATAACGCACCGCACAAATCAAGCCCGCCTCGCGCGACATCCACGGTTAGGGTGTTGCACGCCCTCCTACACCTTGACCACGAGCGCGTCGCACCCCTGACCCTGAAGCCGGCGCCATCCCGGCTGTGGCGTTGGTCGCAGGCCTTCTCCGCCGCGCTCGGCTCTGAGTGGTGCCGGCTCGTGCAGCCGGGGCGGTTCCGCTGACCCTGGCTATGATTCTAACGTTGCCGAGGGGGAATTGACAGGCGGGGAGGGCAAATGGCGAGTATCAGCCGGATGTGCCTTCCGGCGTGTGCGGCGGTCGAATGACATGTGCGTCGGCCTCCAGCGGGTGGGCGTTGAGGCTGAACTCCTCAAGATTGAGCAGGCCGGTCGGGCCGCACCCGTTCACCCGCGGGTCAGGAAGAGAACAGGCCCAACAGAAACGCCAACGGCAACAGCAGTGTATCCCGCGTCGCCGCGATCTCCATCTAGTGCGGATGATACGTCTGCCAGTACTGGGACGATGTCCCGACCACGGCGACGTTCAGCCGGTTGACGATCGACCCCGCGACTACCGAGGGCACCACCTGCGCACAAGCGAGGGGCAGCAGCGCGTTTTCACTGAATTGCAGCCGCTTCGAAAGTGCCTACAGGTCGTTCAACGCCGTATGGCAGTGCCTGCACTCCCACAGCCCGTCCTCGGTCGTGTCGTCGTGGCAACTGCGACACCCGGCGTCCGGGTCATGCATGGCCTCTTTCAGCTTGGGCACGAAGGCGTCGAACTGCTTGCTGTAGCGACCCTCATCTCGCCGGTGACACTCGTAGCAGCCCTTGGCCGCTGCCCGGGGCTGCTCGTGGTGGCAGGTCGTACACTCGTTGCCCGCCGCCGCCTTGTGCTGCTCGTGGTCAAAGGCCACCTGCTTGTAGGCGAGCTCGCCGCCGACGTCGATCCCGCGGACATCTGCCTGAACCGTCTTGTCGTCGCTATCGCCGCGCGGGGGAAGTTTGCAGGCCGCGCTGTAAAACATTAGGGTGGCCCCGATCGTGCTCCCCAACATCATCAGGGCCAGTCTGGCGGTGTGGTGTGTGGTGTTCATCACGTAAGCCTCCAACATGAATCCCACATAGATCCCCAACGGCGCCAGGGCTTTGTCCCGAGCGGCGCGGCCTACGTTCTAGCCGCCCAGGAACGCCGCGATGGCTGCAATCTCCTCTGCGGTTAGGGAGATCGAACCGTGGGAGGCAGATTCCAGCCCAGCCGTCAGTTCGCCTGCGGTGCCGCCGGTGATGTCCGGGGCAAACCCGCCGGCGCCGTCGGCTCCGTGGCAAGCGGAGCAATTGGCGGAATACAGGGCACTGCCGTCCAATGGCTCTCCGTCGTCACCGTCGTCATCCGGCGGAATCGGCTCGTCATCTTCATCGTCAGCCGGCGGAGTAGGTTCGTCACCGTCATCATCAGCCGGCGGAGTGACCCCGTCGCCTTCTTCGCCATCAGCCGGCGGGGCAGGCGCTGCGTTGGGGAAGAACGGCAGGACGTCGCACACGTCACCGATCCCGTCCCCGTCGAAGTCGCCTTG
>JAUWXH010000245.1 GCA_030616465.1 Planctomycetota bacterium
GTCTTTGTTCTGCACTCCCCCCCTGGGGCCTTTTTAATCCCCGGTCTTTTTGCGTAGTCCAAACCCGGCAAGATGTCGACTCCAAACCCGGCAAGATGTCGACTCCAACCCCGGCAAGATGTCGACTCCTGTTACACGGGGACACCTCCGCACTAAGACAGCGTGCGCGCGCGAGGCTCTCGCGTCGGGATCCGGAGAGCCCGGCACGCCGGCCCCTCTCCCTCCGGTCGACCTGGAGATCGTCACCCGCCAGATCGATGCTGCCTACCGCGAGGTCTCCAAGATGGGGATGCCAGCCAAGTGGCGGGCTCGGATCAAGGAGGAATTCGAGCAAGGGGACCCCCGTGCCCTACTCCTCGTGACGGCCGATATCATTCGCGCCGCCCGAAGGAAGGCCAAGAAGGACGGCTTGACGTTTGGGTTCGGTTCGGTGGTTAACCTTGTACATGCACAGGCCGCTAACGGTTACGCGGCCGAGAGCGCCAAAGCTGCCAGCGTTGCGAGCGCCGCAGACCGACAGGCCGACGTTGCCGAACGCGACGGCCAAAAGCGCGAAATAGATCAGTACTGGAAAACCCTGAGCCCGGTCCAGCAGAAGGATTGGCACAAGGCGGCTCGCGAGAAATGGGCTGGCGGGGGCAAGTCGATACCCGCAGGGCCGCGCATCTTGGAATCCCTCGCCCGCAGCCTCGCTTGGAAGGCCCGCAATGAATGACATCGTAACCCAGCTGGTGGCGGGCCTGACGGTACTATGGTGTGTCGTCGCCATCCTGGTCATCGTCGGGTTCGCGCGGCTCCACAGCCGGTTGTCCCAGTGCGAGCGAATGTTGAAGATCCTCATGGACGACCTCCGTGAAGCGCAGTGGCGAGCCGATGCCCACGAGACCCGCCTGGAGGAGCATGGAACACGCCTGTCGCGCCTCGAGCGCGGTGTCCCATCACCGGAAGGTGGGTCCGATGGTGGATAGAGTTCCGGCAGTCCTCTCGCCGGCGGACCGCGAGGCGATGGAGCATATCGCGCCTTTCAGGATCACCGTCGAAGGGACGAACGTCGTCATGCTCCTGGGCCAATTGCAGCTAGCGCTGCGCCACCCGGCGAATCTGGACCCACATTGCTGGCCGGCGATGCTGACGCGCGCCCTGGCCCAGGCGCTCGAGGCGCACGCCGGCATCACGCCCGGCATCCGCGCATTCCTCAAAGCCGGCTGGACGGAGGTGACCTGGTAATGCCGACACGAATCGAATGGGCCGACGAAAGCTGGAACCCGGTCACCGGCTGCTCGCCCGTGTCGATCGGGTGCGAACATTGCTACGCCGCGCGCATGGCGCGACGCCTGGCCGGCCGGTACGGCTATCACAAGGCGGACCCGTTCACGATCACGCTGCGTCCGGAGCGCCTGGCCCAACCGTTCGGATGGTGGAGGCCTCGGCGCATGTTCGTCGTGTCGATGGGCGACCTGTTTCACCCGGACGTCTCCGAGCACTTCCGCCGCGCCGTGTTCGGGGTGATGTCCTACGCCGGCGAGCACACCTACCTCGTGCTGACCAAGAGGGCCGAGGCGATGCGGACGTGGTTCGCGGGGACGAGCCTCGCCAGTTGCCAGTCGGCGTTTCTGCGCGGCTCCTGGAGCGCCGCGCAGGAGGCCGCCGCGCGACATGGCGAGCAGCTCGTGAGGATGACGCACAGCGCCACGAGCAAGGCCATCGCCGCGCGGCATCACCGGGCGGTCGACGGCATCGGCAATAAGCAGTGGCCGCTGCCGAATGTGTGGCTTGGCGTGACGATCGAGCATCAATCCGTCGCGCTGATGCGCCCGCAGCATCTAGCGTGGACGCCGGCGGCCGTGCGGTTCATCTGCTGCGAGCCGCTGCTCGGGCCGATCGACTCACCGAACCTGGGCCTCGGGATGCCGTGGGGCGTTGACTGGGTGATCGTCGGCGGCGAGACCGGCCCGGGCGCGCGGCTGATGCGCCTCGAATGGGCCCGGGCCCTGCGCGACCAGTGCAAAGCCGACGGGACGCCGTTCTTTCTCAAACAGATCGGCGCCAAGCGACCGACCCCGCCGGACCTCCGCATCCGCCAATTTCCCAAGGAGATCACCCGTGACTAAGAATAACCAAACCGCCATCGGGGCCGCCAAGAGGGCGGCCGCGATCGCCGCCCAGTTCGAGCGCCGTCAGCAGCGCGGCGGTCTGCTAACCGCCAAGCCGTACGGGTACGAGTTGATAATGGACCTGCACGGCTGCAACGTCGAAACGTTCAACCGCCAGGCGATCGACGCGTACTTCCAGGAGGTGTGCGAGGCGATCAAGATGGAACGTTGCGCCCGCCACTTCTGGGATGACGAGGACGTCCCGGTCGAGGACAGGCAAACGTTGCCGCACACCAAGGGCACGTCGGCGGTGCAGTTCATCATCACCAGCTCCATCGTCATCCACACGCTGGACCTGCTCGCCGCGGCCTACGTGAACATCTTCTCGTGCAACTGGTTCGACCACGTGATCGCCCAGGTCATCACGAAAGAGCGGTTCGGGGCGACCAGCGTTTTCTCGCATTGGATCAAGAGGCGCTAAACGGGCCCCGCCTGGTCGGGCCCGGAAAGGATCGACATGGGCATAACGGAAATGCAGTTCACGACGCCGCACCCGGAGGGGTCGATCGGCGTCGAGTTCTTTCGGAAGGCCGCCGGCGTGATCGCCGGCGACCTCCGCTACCCCGTTCGATTCGTGGTGACGCGCAGCACGCCCGAGGGGTGCGAGTGCGAGCTCGCCGTCGTCGATAGTCGCGAGCGACGCCGGCCGCGTAACGACATCTTCATCTTCCGGCGCCGCCACGGCCGGATGCCCGAACCGTTTGTGGCGGTGATGATCGTACCGACCGGCATCGGCGCCACGATCGGCGGCCACGCCGGCGACGCGACGCCGGCGGCGCGGCTCCTGGCCGCCTGTTGCGATCGGCTGGTTCTCCACCCGAACGTGGTCAATGCCTCGGACATAAACGAGATGCCGGCAAACGCCCTGTACGTCGAGGGGAGCACCCTTTGCCGGCTGCTGATGGGAACCGTCGCCCTGGCGCCGACCGCCGGCAACTCCGTCCTCCTGCTGCTGGAGCCCCACGTCGAGGGAAGGATACGCGACCTGGCGGTGAACGCCGTGTCGGCCGCCAGGGCCAGCTACGGCATGGAATGCGAGATCGCCATACTCAATCGGCCGCTGGGCCTGACGGCGCAGTACTCCCCGAGCGGCCGGGCCGGCGGCAAGGTCGAGGGCTTTCAATACGTCTGCGATTTCGTGCGCAAACGGACCCGGACATATGATGCGATCGCGATCGCGTCGACGATCCAGTGTGCTCCCGCCCTCCGCGCCGCCTACCTGGCCCAGCCGGCGGCGCACGTGAACCCGTGGGGCGGGGTGGCGGCGATGCTCACGCACGCGCTCTCCCTGGCCCTCGAGGTCCCCGTCGCCCACGCGCCGATGGCGGACTCGTGGGCGGCCCTCAGCGAGGGCGTCGACATCGTCGATCCGCGTTTCGGGGCCGAGGCCGTGAGCTCCGCATTCCTCCATTGCATTCTCAAGGGCCTGCATCGAAGCCCGCAGATCTATACCGAGCGGCCCTGGGAGCCGGGCTGCATCCGGGCGGAAGACATCTCCTGCCTGGTGATCCCCGACGGCTGCATCGGCCTGCCGACCCTGGCGGCCGTCGAGCAGGGGATACCGATTGTCGTGGTCCGCGAGAACAGGAACGTCATGGACAACGACCTGGAGCTCTTTCGGTTTGCCCGCGGCCGGCGCCTCGAGGTTGTCGAGAATTACGTCGAGGCGGCCGGGGTACTGGCGGCGATGCGGGCGGGCGTGTCCCTCGAGTCCGTCCGCCGGCCGCTGACGTCGACGAAGATCCACCAGGGCCGAAGCTCGCCTTGCAACCTGCCGACTCCCAACACTATCACGACGCCCTCCGTCCCGGCGAGCCCCGCCGTTATCACGACGCCCTATGTCGACTGCGAGAATGCCCGGCGGGGGGAATGCCGGCCCGGGTGCGAGGTCGACCCGGAGTGCCCCGCCCGCGCGGCGCTCGAGGGCTCGGGCGACCCGCCGGCTCTCCCGCCCGACGAGGCGACGCGCCGCGGCCACCCGCCGGCGGCGACCGTCAAGGACCCGGGCCCGGCCGGCCAGGCCGGCCTGAGTCCCGGCCTGTCCGAGGTCGCCGAACGCCAACTCGCCCTGGACGACAAGAGGGCGATGGAGCGCGCCCTGGGCGGCCTGCACGCTGCGCTGGCGGAGGTCTCGAACCCGGACGACCTGCACCGGCTCTCCTGGGCGATCGCGGCGCTCGCGGGGACGACGGCCGACTACGTAGGCGCGGACGATCCGCGCTTGGACCCGGACCTCCAGCGGATTTACGACGAGGACGGCCACCGCCGGCGTATCCCCACGCCGCCGGCCGACAAGAATCCGAGCGGGCCGCCATGCTTCGAGCCCGGCCACGTGGTCGGCGGCGGATACCAACCGAAGGGCACGGAGCAAGCGGAAGGGCTG
>JAUWXH010000133.1 GCA_030616465.1 Planctomycetota bacterium
CCCGAAAGCGCGGCGAGCGACTCGTTGCTCGGGCCGGTCCGAACGCCGGCCCCCGCGGCTGGCCGCCGTTCCGCACACGATGCGAGGTCACGTTTGAAGCCCGGCGTCTCCGCGTTGGCCAGGTTGTTGGCCACCACGTCCTGGCGGTATTCGTTGGTCAGCATGCCGGCGGCCGAGTGGTACAACCCGTAGATCATGACAGCATCTCCGGCCGGCCTGGGTTGGTGGTGGGTGTGGCCGAGGGCGCTTGTCGGCGCCCGAGCTCATCCGTGGCTCGGCGCAAGGCCTCGGCCAACACCCACCGACCCAGTTCGCTCCAATCCCGTGGCGACGAGTCGTTCGGCGGCAGCCGTCGCGCAGTCACATCGTCTGGGGAACGTTGGCCCGACGCTGCTCTGCGCTGCCGCATACCGCGACTCCTCTACCGCTGCGCAGCACGCCGGCCGCCATCCGTGCGGACCGCGTGTAGCGCGTGCCTCCGCTCGTGGGCAGATGCCGTACCAGAAGACGCCGGGGCGGAACGGCAAAACGGCAGACTTGCTCTAACCGGCTTTCCGACAACGCGCTTGCGCTGATCTTCTAGCTGCCAAGCGAGATGACCAGGCTGCCTGACGGGCGCGCAGCTCCCGGTAAAGCTTGCGCTTCGCAAGCATATCGTGCTTGTCGGTCAGGCTGCGTTAACGTGAGACCACGCGGTCGCCGGGCTGCGGCGGATCCCCGCGCCACTCGCCCACCAGCTCAGCCAACACGACCGACCGGCCGGTGAAACGCCGGATTACCCGCAGCCGAGCCGCCTCCTGCCCGTCCTGTTGAACAACGACCTCCATCCCGACGTAAGCGCGGGGCAATTCCAGCGTGGCCAGCCCGTGGCCGGCATCGAACAGGCGTACATGCCCGGTCGTCGGCGGCAGAGACGCAGTCTCAACCGCCCGCCGCAAGGCCTGCTCGACCGCCACCCGCTCCGATGTCGGCAGCGCCGCGACGGCCTCTTCCAAGAGCGGCCGTCCGAGCGGGGAGTCGATCGACGTCAACGCCTCCGCGGCCGCCAACGCGACCGACCGGTTTGGATCGTTCAGCAGCTCGACCAGCACCGGCTCAGCCACCTCCAGCCGCATCTCGCGCAAACATTTGATCGCCAGTCGGCGGGAGCGCGGCTTGGCGTCTTCCAGCAGTGCCCGCCAATCGGCTGAGGTTAGAAGCAGGTGGTCTTCCAGGTACGTGGGTGTATGGCGGTAGTAGATTTCCAGTGTGAGCGTGCAGATGGCGGTCGTGTAGACCCGGCCGCCCATCCGTCCCCACTTGCCCCAGTGCGGGCCGTAAGGCGGCCAGCTCCCGTAGCTGTGACGCTTGCCGCCCCCGGGGATCTTGCCGCGGTCCTGAAGCGGCAGCAGCGTGTCGCGCAGCCGGGCGTTCCAGCGCTCCCAGCTCTCGCCGCCGGTCTGGAACATCGCCACCGTGCCGTAGTACCAGTAGTATTCGTTATGAAGCTGGGACGGGTCTCGCCCGCGGGCCAGCCCGGAAGACGGGAGCTGGCCCAGCAGTAGGGCACGCTGTCGCCGACAAACCGGACTCTCGATCCGCCAACCGAGCAACTGTTCGCAGGCCAATCCGGCGGCAGTCATCGCCGGACCGTAGCGGTAGACTGCCTGCAGCGTGTCCGCGTTCAGCTCGACGCCTGTTCCGGTGTCGGCGTACCACACGCGTCCGTTGGCCTCGGTGGCCCGGGCGAAGTGCAGCGCGGCGTTGACCAGCACTCTGTGCGGCACCGCGATGCCCGCTACCGCACACGTCTGCAGGGCCTGCACCGCCCAGGCGGTGATCGAAGTGTCGTTGCGCCCGCTGTTGCGGCGCGGCAAGTAGTCCCAGCCGCCCAGCGCCTGTTGCGTGCGTGCCAGTTGCCCGACGGCCCGCCGCAGCGGTTCGCGCAGGCGCGGCTCACGCGTCATCGCGTAGTATTCGGCCAGGGCGAACGTGGTCAGCGAGTTGTTGTATCCCGCCATGCCCTCGGCGACCCAGAAGCCGCCGTCGGGCTGCTGCAACCTCAACAGGGCCTCCACCGCCCGCCGCACGACATCCTGGTAGGGCCCCTCCCGATCGGTGTACCCGGCGCCGAGGAAGGCCAACAACGACAGGCCGGTCAGACCCGCTTGCAGCGAATGCTGCGTACGGCGTAGGGCGGGGCCCGGGCAACGGTCGTCCGCGGGACACCGGTTCTGGAAACCCAGCCGATCCCACAGTCCGTCCGGCGACTGGTGAGCCGCAAGCCACGCCAAGCCCACCTCCACCGCACTCTCGGTGCGCGGCGTTCCGCCGAACTGTTGCACGCGTCGGCGGCGGACCGCGCCGGAACGATCCAGCTTCTCCGGACCGGCAGGGGGACCCTCTGCGGCCGTCGAGGCGAGTGGACGTACCTCCACCAGCCGATCGTCCACCTGAATCCGGCGACGCTCGATAATTGGCAGCGCGTCGGCGCCCGATTCACCCGGCGTATCTGACGCGCTGGAACCCGGCGCCGACGGGGCAACACCGCCCCTTCCGGAGCCGGTGGGCGGCCGCGGCTCAACAACGTCTTGCGGGGTGGACGGGGCGGCCGGTCGCCCGCCCGGCGCGACAGCGGGCGCCGGCGACGCCGGCCGTGGTGCGCGAGCCGGCGGTACCACCGCCAGCAACCGCAGCAGCACGATTGGCAGCACGACAATCGACGCCACCACCACGATCAGACACACCCTGCTCCAGAACACAAGGTGGTCTAGCTTGCCGCCGCGCGGCGATGACTGCCGGTTCGACCACATCTCATGTTATTGTAGAGGCGGGGGGCAATCAGAGGGGAATGACCCGTTCAGGCTTGGTCGGCTCGTGGCCGGTTGCGTCCGGGGCCCGCGTTGGCGACGCTCAACGTCCAAACCGATCTTGCACCAACCAGCTTCGCTCGCGCGGCCGGCCTTCGGCCTCGCGCGTCAGCTCGCACATCGATTGCCAGGTAGCCGCGGCCCGGTCCACCATGCCGATGTTCTGCAACGCCAGGGCCAGGTTCTGCCGGAAAGCGATGTTGCGTCCGTTGCCGGCGACCGCTTGCTCGAACTCCTCGACTGCCAGGTCGAAGCGCGCCCCCTGCGCAAACAGCAGGCCAAGCTGGTAATGCACGTCCACGT
The DNA here is from genome assembly GCA_030616465.1 of Planctomycetota bacterium. GTDB lineage: Bacteria > Planctomycetota > Phycisphaerae > UBA1845 > Fen-1342 > JAUWXH01. Next base: position 3,153 of record JAUWXH010000133.1, read on the forward strand.
ACCCTTCCCTCAGCGTGAGCGCGCGCCGGAAGGCCTCGATGGCCTCCTCCGTCTCGCCCGTCTCTTTCAAGCAGATCCCGAGTTTGATCAGGGCCTTGGTGTAGTCGGGGTTGATCGCCACCGCATTACGAAACGCGCGAATGGCTTCCTCGAAGTTCCCGATCTGACGCAGCAACAGCCCGTGCCGGTAGTGCAAATCGGCATAGTTGGGGTTGTTGAGCAGCGCCTGGCGGTGCCGGCGAATCGCTTCCAGCAGCAGGTTGTCCGCACCCGGATCCTTGGCCACTTGGACGCAAGCCGGGGTCAGCTCGGCCTCGCGCTGCGCGGCTTCCGCTTTCAGGTGCAGCCGCGCGGTCTCGCTGAACAGCAGCGTGCTGTTCGGTTCGAGGCTGCTGGCCAGGTCGAACGTGGCGTGGGCCTCGTGCGCCCGACCGGAGGCCTCCTGGGCCACCCCCAGCCCGACGAACGCAGCCAAAAGTCGATCGTTGAGCTCGACGGCCCGATTGAACGCCTCCGCGGCGTCGGCGTAGCGACCTTGACGCAGGTGCTGCGTACCAAGCTTGACGGTGGCTTCCAGGAAGTTGGGATGGAGGTCGATGGCGGCGTGGTACTGCCCGATGGCCGCGTCGTCGTCGCCGGCCTTGACGTACAGGTCCCCCAGGTGCACGTGAAACTCGGACGCGCCGGGGTACTTCTCGACGAGCCTCTCGAGCGTGTGCACGGCTTCGTCCAGCCGGCCCTGGTCGCTCAGCGTTCCCGCGTCTTCCAACTGGCCGTCGCAGCACTCGGGCTCGATCAGCAGGGTCTGCTGAAACTGCTCGATGGCCTCCAGCGGTTGCCCGCGCTGAAGATGGAGCGTCGCCAGCGTCAACAATACGTCGAGGTTGCCCGGTTCCAGTTCGGTCAGCCGTTCATAGCGGCTGATCGCCTCGTCCCAGTTCCCGCGCCGAATCGCCATCGCCGCCAGACGCTCGTGTGCGTTGCGCAATCGCGGGCAGAGCGTGAGGGCGCGCTCGTAGTTTCCGAGAGCGGCGTCCGGCTCGTCGCGGCGCTCATGGCAAGTGGCGATGGCGAACGCGATTGCCGGGTCGTCGGGGTCGTAGGCCTGCGCGACGGACAGGTAGAGCAGGGCCTGGTCGAGCCGGCCGAGTTCGTCGTGCACACAGGCCAACCCGAGGGCCGCCGCCGGCCCGCCGGGCCCCAACTCCAGCGCACATTCGAACGCCGCCTTCGCCTCCGTCAGGCGCAGGCTCTCCAGGCAGGCTGTACCGAGCCGGATGGCCAGATCGACGGAGGTGGGGCAATCCGCCTGGCGTTTTGTCAGAAGCTCGAGGTCGTCGTCTTCGAGCCCGGGGAGCTGTCCCTCGAAGGCATCCCGTAGTCGCCCGAGCAGCCCGCGCCCGAGTGCCTCCAGTAGGTAGCTCATCGCGCTCCCCCGCTTGGGCCGCTGGTCGCGAGGGAGGCAAGTCCCGTGCGTGCTTCGGGAAGAGTCGGATTGAGCTCCAGTGACCGCGTGTAGCTCTGCCGCGCACGCCCGGCTTCGCCGCAGGCGTGCCACTGGCTCGCCAGCATCACGTAAACGTCGGGGTAGTCCGCGCCTGCCGCGATCGCCCGATTCAGCAGTGTGATGGCGTGGTTCGGGTCGTTCGACGCCTGGGCCACCTTCGCCGAGAGGATCAGCGCGTCGATGTAATGCGGGTTCAACTCGAGGGCGTGCTGAAGCAGGACTTCCGCCTCGCTCAGCTTGCCCAGCCGTAGCGCCGCCCAGGCCGTGAAGTAGTGCAGGTCCGCATGATCCGGGTTCGCCGCGGCGGCCTCGAACGCCGCCGCCAGGGCCCTCTCGTTATCCGCAGGCGCGCTCGGGTCACTCGACTCGAAGAACGCGGGGATCAGCTCCGGTTCGTCGGCGAACAGGCCGGCCAATTGTCCGAGAGCGGAGTTGCCAGCGCCCGGACCGGGCTGGCGGTGCTCGACTGCCGACGGCGTCGAGGGCGCTGCGCCTGCCCGTAACCCGCCCGCCCGCCGAGGCGCCGGCACTTTTTCCGATCCGAACTGCCGGTGGCGTGGTCTCATCATTCCCCGTCTGCTCTGGGAGCGTGGCGGCAGCGCGCTTATCGGTCGCTGCGCTCCTCTTGCGGCTCGCGTCCGTTTGCGCCGGTGCCGCTGTTGCCGCTGGTAGCCACCGGAACGCGGAAGAGTTGGTTGCAATGCGCACAGCGCACCAGCTTCCCACGTGCCGACTCGGGGGCCACAACGGTCCTCCGGCAACTCAGGTTGGGGCAGATCATCGTGACGGGCATATACGTCCTACCGCCAAACGCCCTGTGTACAGAACGCAAATGGAGTCGTGTTCGTATCGGCTAAAAGACCGCCCATGATTACGCGTTCGCCGGCGCGGCGACGCTGCCGACGTACGGACCGCGCAGCTCCGACACGCGGGTCCGAGAACATCGCCTACAAGGGGTTGGTCCGAGGTCAGACGTGAGGCCTCGGGCAGGCTGACGGATTACTTGGGCGGTCGCCGCGAGCGTTCCCGACGCTTGCTCTTCGGGCGGGTGACCGGACGCCGGCTGGCCGGCACTTCGATTGCCTCGCGCCCCGACAGATACGCCCCGGTGACCGAAGCGGACTCGTCGGCAACCTCCTGCAAGCTTCCCGAGACGACCACCTCTCCCCCACGCACGCCGGGACCGGGGCCGAAGTCCACGATCTGGTCGGCGGCCTCCATTGTGTCACGGTCGTGCTCGACCACGATGACGGTGTTGCCCATGTCGCGCAGGCGTTTGAGCGCGTCGAGCAGGCGGCGGTTATCCCGCGGGTGCAGGCCGACGCTGGGCTCGTCCAGCACGTATAGCACGCCGACCAGCCCGCAGCCGATTTGACTCGCCAGACGGATTCGCTGCGATTCCCCGCCGGCCAGCGTCGGCGCCGCCCGCTCCAGCGTGAGGTAATCGAGGCCCACGTCCACCAGGAATTGCAGCCGGGCGCGGATCTCCTTCAAGGGCTCCTCGGCGATGACTTGGCGCACGCCGGCCAGCTCCAGATGACCGAAGAACTCGAGCGCGGCGCTGATCGGAAGCTTGCAGGCCTGGTCGATGTTCAGCCG
>JAUWXH010000081.1 GCA_030616465.1 Planctomycetota bacterium
CTGAAACGGCCTACCTCGCCGGCGGCTGCTTCTGGGGCATCGAGCATTACTTCCAGCAGGGGCCCGGTGTGCTCGAAGCGGTCAGCGGCTACATGCAGGGGGCTATGGACAAGCCGACGTACAAACAGGTCTGCACGGACACCACCGGGCACGCCGAGACCGTCAAGGTCTTGTACGACCCGAAGCGGATCACCTACCGCCGGCTGCTGGACGCGTTCTTCACCATGCACGACCCGACGCAGCTCAACCGTCAGGGCCCCGACGTCGGCGAGCAGTACCGCTCCGGGATCTGGTACGCCAATGACGAGCAGAAGCGCGCCGCCGAGGCGTACATCAAGGAGCTACAGGCCCACAACCGCTACGCCGGCCGCGACATCGTCACGCAGCTCGAGCCGGCCCAGACCTTCTGGCCGGCCGAAGAGTACCACCAGGACTACATCGCCAAAACCGGCCGCCCCTGCCGCGTGAAAGACCCGTGGTGACCTCGGCGACGCTCACGTGGCCACCGCCGGTGCTGCCGGACTGCGCACTTCAAAGCTGCACGGTGGACCGTTACTCGGTCGCCCCACAGCTCCGCAAGTGATCGCGGATAGAGTCGGTTCCGTATTTCTTTGCGTGGGCCAGGGGGGTGACGCCATTGTTGTTCTTCACGTTCACTTGGGCCCCGCATGCAATCAACTGCTTGACGATGTCGAGGGCGTCGTCCTCGTGCCACTGTGATCGATCCACGGCGGCGTGCAACGGCGTCATGCCGTACCAGTCTGTGGCGTTGGGGTCGGCGCCTGCACCGACGAGGTACTTGACCATTTCGGTTTTGGCGCCGTAACCGGCCCAGTGCAACGGCGCCCTCCCACAGTTGCCCTCGCGCCGAACGGATGCACCTCGGGCGACGAGCAGCTTGGCCATTTCGACGCGTCCTGATTCAGCCGCGAAGTCGAGCAGGCAGCGTCCATTTGGCACCGCAGTCTCGGGGCTGAGGCCCTGATCGAGCAACTGCTTGACGCGCTCTTGATCGCCGGCCTCAACAGCCAACACCAAGCGCCATTCGTAATCCTTCGGCATACCGCCGTGGCTTTTCAGCAGGGCGACTATCTTCTCGTTGGCGGCAGCCTGAGCATACGCCAACGGGGTGTTGCCGCGTTTGTCTTCCGGATTCACGGATGCACCGTGATCGAGCAGCAACGCGGCGATATCGAGCAACCCCTGTTTCGCAGCAACATGCAGAGGCGTCGTATCTGCAAAATCCGGTCGATCGGGGTCGGCGCCGTGCTCGAGCAACAACCCGACCATCGGGAGATCCCCATTCTTCGTTGCGAGCAGCAACGGAGTGTGGCCGTAGTAATCCCGTTCCCGCGCGAGAGCGGGATATTTGCCGAGTATCTCGCGAACTCGGGAAGGATCGCGGCTGTTCACCGCCTCGCGTATGCTGGGCACACGTGAAGACCGTGCCTCCACAAAAAGAGCCGCGACGGGCTGCGCAGACTGTTCTGCGCCCGGCAGCTCCTTGACCAGTATCTGCTGAATGTGAATGCGATCGCCTCGCCAGTCACCTGCGAGCAGGTTGCCGTCGAGGGTGGCTATCAATTCAGTCGCGCTGCCGCATTGGAGAGGATGTGACCATCGCTGTCCGTTCCAGATCCGCAAGCCGCCCCTGGGCAACCACACGGCAATGCGGCCGGCGTGATCGTTGGCGGCAGGCACAGGTGCGCCCCAATACTCCCAAGCCACGGGGGATTCGCGATCGCCGCGTATGACGGATCCGCCGCAGATGAAGCCCTGATTCCACCAGACTAATCGGTCGCCCCACGGTGAGGCGACGACGACGCCGTCTTCGCCTTCCTTGAGCTTTTCGATCGCGCCCCACGCGTCGCCGTCCCAGGTCTGCGCACCCACGTAGCTCTGTTTGCGGGCAGGCCCGACGCGCAGCGCCAAAGTGACGCTGTCCTTCGGCCCGTGGCTCAAGCCGAGCGCGTCCAGGTCGAACCGACCTTTCCCGGTCGTGGGACGAGGCTTTCGCCAACTTTGTCCGTCATAGACCGCGTGCCAGCACTTACTGGGGAAAAACCCTTCGCCAAAGATGAAACCGATGTTGTAGCTCTCACGCGGCTTAAGCGGGCGGTCGTACGCGATATGCACGTTCCCGCGGCCGTCACGGAGACTGTCAAGATGCAACACGCTCGTGCATGTCTCCAGTCGGTCGAGGATTCTCGGCTCGCTCCACGCCGAGCCCGTCCAGCGCAAAGTCGCGACGGCTTCACCCGGCACCCCGTCGAACCCAGACCACACGATCACCGGATTGCCGCCACCGTCGGCGACGGCCGTGATACGATTGATGAACGTCCAACCGGTAATCGGGATAGGTTTCAAGACGTCCCATACGCCACCGCGGCGAACTGTCCAGAGGAGACGCTGTGAGGACGTCAGAATCAGCCAAAGTGTCTTGTTCGGGGCGCTCACGAGCCGAAACTCGTCGCCCCCCACGCGCGATTCGGTCTCGATGTATTCCTTCTTGCCGAGGGATAGCTCGACTGCCGGCGGCCACACCGGCTGGCCAGCGCTTGGTCGGGACGACGGCCGGGACTCTTGGGCAAATACGACGACGGATCCAACCAGGGCCGCGTACAGTGCAGCAGTGCTCGTCAACTGACGCATACTCCCGGCCTCCCACGCTACACGCTGCAGGAATTGCCTTGTTGCCCTGAAGGCCGGTCGACCGAGCGCCCAGCCATCCAGGCGATTGACCCTTTAGTTTACCGGGCCGATTGTCCATCGCCAAACGTAAGTCGCGGCCGCCGCTTGACGGCCCGGTCGACGCGGAATAATATGAACAGTTGTTCAGTTATTAACTGGTGATGGCGATGGCGACGAGAGCCCGAAAACGTGCGACACACCGGACGCCGAGCGAGCGGCGGGGAGCCGCGGGCGGCAGGCCGCGCGCTGACACGGATGACGATAAGTGCGGCGTGAATGTGGTGCATCTGGACAAGGTGAACCGCGTGCGGCAGCGGATCGAGTCACGGGACGCGCTCGGCTGGGCGGCGGAGGTGCTCAAGGCGCTGGCGGATCCGACGCGGCTCAGGCTCGTGCGGGCGCTGATGATCGAAGAGCGGCTTTGCGTCTGCGACCTGGCGGCGCTGGCGGGGGTGTCCCCGTCGGCGGTGTCGCACCAGCTTCGGCTGCTGCGCTCCTGCCGACTGGTACGGGCCGAGCGTGAGGGCAAGATGGTGTATTACCGACTCGACGACGAGCACGTGGCCGGGATCGTGAACCTCATCCTCGACCACGTAGAGCACGATTAAGAGGAACCGCAGAGAACGCAGGCGACACCAAGGGAATTGCGGGGCGCTGCTCATGCACTGGCGGACAAGCTGCCAGCGGCACGCCGGCAGGCCGCTGGTGCGAGATTCCCATCTCGCACCACGAAACACGGGATTCCCATCCCGTTGCTGTCCGGGAAGGGATTCCCGCCCATGTGGGTGCGAGAAAGGATTCTCGCACCAGCAAGGAAGACCCGATGTATGGGCGTTGCCCAGCTTGTTATTGAGTGTTTCTCCGCGCTCTCTGCGGTCTCTGCGGTGAATGATTCATTATGCATGCGCTGCTTGAGATTCTGAGTCAGAGCTGGCTGCTGGTGCTTCAGGCGTCGCCCTACCTGCTGTTCGGCTTCGTGCTGGCCGGGCTGCTGCACGCCTTTCTGCCCACCGACCGGCTGGCGCGCTGGCTGGGCAAACCGAGCTGGCGCTCCGTACTCAACGCCGCCCTCATCGGCACGCCGCTGCCGCTCTGCTCCTGCTCGGTCCTTCCCGTCGCCGACACCCTGCGCAGACGAGGCGCCAGCAAGGGGGCGACGACGGCGTTCCTGATCTCGACGCCCGAGTCCGGCGTGGACTCCATCTCCGTCACGTACGGGCTGATGGATCCGATCATGACGATCGCGCGGCCGCTCGCGGCGATGCTGACGGCGTTTGCGGCGGGCATCGCCCAGAACGTCTGGGGCGGCAAGGAGTCGCCCGAATCAGAACCTGTCGGGCCAAAGGCCGGGCAAGACCACTGCCACACGCCAGAACCCGCTGCATCGTCGTGCTGCGGCGACGCCACGCCGGAGCCCGCGCCGTCGTCCGGTTGTTCGTCGGAGGCAAGCGCGACCGAGGGCAGCCCCAAAAGCGGCGCCGCGCAGCGAAAACCGATAGTATCACGCCTCGTCGGCGGTCTCCGCTACGGCTTGGTCGACATGTTCGAGGATCTGGCCAAGTACTTCGTGGTCGGTTTCCTGATCGCGGGGGTGCTGGCCGTGGTGCTGAATAGGTACGAACCGGTTCAGCGGGCGCTCGAGTCGTCCTGGGCTCCATTCGTCATGCTGATCGCCGGCATCCCGATGTACGTCTGTGCGTCGGCCGCCACGCCGATGGTCGCGGTGCTGATCGCTCAAGGCCTGTCACCCGGGGCCGCACTGGTTTTTCTGCTGGCCGGGCCGGCGACGAACGCGGCCAGCCTGGTCGTTCTGCGGCGCATCCTCGGGCAGCGCGCCATCGTGATCTACCTCGCGGCGATCGTGGTTTGCGCCCTCGCGCTCGGGTACGCCGTGGATGCCATCTACGGGCTGTCGGGCATCCTGCCGCGGGCGCTGGAAGGGATGCACGACGACCACACCGGCTTCGACTGGTTACACTGGCCGGCCAGCCTCGTGTTCGCCGCGCTCGTTCTCAACGGCCTCTGGCGGCACTATCGCGGCCGCTGGGCGGCTGGACGGCGGCCCTCCCCGGCCCGCGAGGAAGTCAGGAGCTAGGCTCGCCATCGAGACCCGAGCTTGACTGCTGCCGCGAAACGAGCGCAGCGGCGGCCGTCAACTCGATAAACGGCATCAGCGGCACGCGGTAGCGCAGGCTGCCGACAAAGAGGCAGTGCAAGAGCGTGAAGTAGACCACCGGCAGCCAGAGCAGCAGGTGCAGCTTCCATTTCGCACGGGTCCGCCACAGCCCCACAGCGGTCGCCACCAGAACCGCCAGCATGAACGCTGCACTGACGAACCCGGCGACACCGCCGCGGTATGACCCGACATTCGGCGTCAGGCTCCAGGTTCGCTGAAACTTGACCCCCGCCAGGCGCAGCACTCGGTCCCAGTCTTTCCGCATCTGCTCGACGGCCAGTCGGCGCAGGGCCTCGTCGCGCTCGACCTCATCGAGCTGGGCGAGTTTGGGCATCTGCTGGAGGAACGACTGGTCGCTATCTCCTTTCGCCTGGGGCCCTTGCGCGTCATACAGCGTCACGCCGCCGTTCGTGCCCAGCCAGGCGGGGTGACCCAGCACAATCCGGTTGCGTAGCCCCCAGGGGAGTATCAAGATGCCGAGGGTGAGGACGTACAGGCCAAGGCGCCGCGTGGCGCGGACCCGGCTGCTATCGAAGCACCAGAGGATAATCCAGAGGACCACAATCCAGCCGGCGGCGGAGGGCCGCGTGAGGATGGCGGCCGCCCCCAACAGTGCGACGCCGACCACCGCGAGCCGATTCCGTTCAACGCGTTGCGCCGTCAGGCGCCACGCGGACGCCACCAGCCCCACGGCGATGAGCGTGAACAGCACCTCCGTCAACAACAGGTTGGCGAAGAAGATCGCGTAGGGATCGCAGCAGGCCAGCGCGCCGCCGACCCACGCGGCCCGTCGCCCGAGCGCCGCATCGGCGAGGCGGAACACGGCCCACGCCGTCGCCGCCCCGGTCAATGCCTGCGCCAGCCGCGCCAGCAGAATGCCCACCTCGCCGAGCCAAGCGAACAACGCCAGAAACAGGGGGTACATCGGCATGCGGGCGGCGTAGCGGCCGTCATCGCTGACCAGCGTGCCTTGCTCGACCAGGTTGGTGGCCAACTGCCAATGGAGTTGCTCGTCGTCGAACTCCAGCGCTGGCCCGGTTTGGTACCACCGCACCAGCACCCACGCGACCCGCAGCACAGCCGCGGCCACGAAAACCAGCACGCCGGGGTCCAGCCGGTATCGTCTCATGGGGCGTCGGCCCGTGTGGCGGCGCCAGGCGTGAGCACCAGGTGCAGCGCCCGGCGGCTCGTCGGCCGCAGCTTGACCCGCTCATCGATCCGCAGCGGCATCACCCAAACCGGCCCCTCCTGATCACACAGGATACCCGTCCGCGCCCGCAGTGAAGGCTCAACCTTCTCATCGATGAAGAAATCGCTCAGCCGCTTCGAACCCGGCGCCCCTAGCGGCCAGAAGCGATCTCCCTCCTGCCGGCCACGCACGACCAGCGGCGGCCGAACCCGATCGTAGTCCAGCCATTCCTCATATGGGTTCGCCGCGGCACGCAGCTCATCGATCTTCTCCGCATCGACCTCGCAGATCTCCGCGGTGAGCTCGGCACCCAACGCCGGCAACACTGTCCGGCCCGGGCACTTCACGAAGAGCGGGTGCAGCTCCGGCGTCGGCTCACTCTCGGCCAGCGGGCAGAACTCCAGCCGCTCATAAGACTTACGCACCGCTACCGGCCCCGGCAGGTGCAGCTCTTTGCCGCTGGACGGGTCGGCGGCCAGCTTGAGCACTGCCTCGACGTGGGCGAAACCCAGGTCCTGCTCGCCGCCGAGCACCTGCGAAACGGCCCGTCGGACCACCTCCGCCTGGATGATCCGTTGCTTGCTCAGCAAGGCGTTGGTGTTCAAGACGATGCGGTGCGGGCCTTCGGAGACGATCAGCGAGTCGAACGTGCGGGCGGCGGCATCCTCCAAATAGGTCCCCAGCCAGCGCGCCTGCTCCGCCAGCCGCAGCAGGGCGTCCGTCACGCCGGGATTCAACGCGTCACGCAACAGCGGCAACACCGAATTGCGAATCCGCCCGCGCGCGAATTCGAGGCCTTCGTTAGTCGCATCGGTGCGAAACTTGATGCCACGCTCCGCGCACAACGCCTCGATCATCACCCGCCGTTGCTGAAGCAGCGGGCGGACCAACCGCACGCGGCTGCCGGGCTGGATGGCGCGGATGTCCGCCATCCCCGCCAGGCCGCGCAAGCCGGTGCCGCGGCATATGCGGTGCAGGACGGTCTCGGCGTTGTCGTCGGCATGGTGGCCGACGGTAACGCACTCACTCCCGGTCTTGAGCGCGACCCGTTCGAGGAACTCATACCGCCGCTGCCGGGCGATTTCCTCGGTCGAGCCGCCCCGCTCGGCTACCTCCGCGGGAATGTCCACCCGCTCCTGGTGACAGGGCAGGCCAAGCTGATCGGCTAGGCCGGCGACAAAATCGGCGTCGGCGTCCGCCGCCTTACCCCGCAGCCCGTGGTGCAGGTGGGCCGCGTGGAGAGCCCAGCGCAACTCACGCCGCTCGGACAGGTCGCGCATCGCGTACAGCAGGAGTGTGGAATCGGGTCCGCCGGACACGCCGACCACCCACCGCGCCGCGGGAACGAGCAGCCCGCGGCCCTCGAACCACTTGCCGAATTGGTCGATGAACGCATCCCAGGTCACCGGAGCACTCCGCCGCCCGCCGCCGAGTACTCACGCCTCCCGGCGCCACCGGTGCGACGTTCCTCACGGGCGGAACTCGGCAGTATAGGCAGGGTTGGCCGCGAGGTGATAGTGAAAAAAGCCCCTGCCGGCGCCCGGAGAAAACGAGGAGCCGCGGGCGTCAGCCTGCGCGCGACCCCGCGCGGGCTG
>JAUWXH010000239.1 GCA_030616465.1 Planctomycetota bacterium
AGCGTGTCACCGCTGGATATTGGCACCAGGCCGAAGCGTTCGCCGACGCGTGCTGCTTGGGTACCCTTGCCGGTGCCTGGCGGGCCTAGGAATATAAGTCGTTTGGCTGACACGGCTTACTGACGACCCTTGATGCGACCACCACCACCCTCGCTGCTGAGGAACCCCTCGTAGTTCCGCATGATCAGGTTGGCTTCCAGACGGTGAACGACGTCCAGCATGACACTCACGACAATCAGCAGCCCCGTGCCGCCCAGGAACGCCGAGACGCGGAAGGGAATCCGGAACCACACCGCGACGACCGAGGGGATCACGGCGATGAGTGCCAGGAACCCCGCCCCGACGTACGTGATTCGCTCCATGACGGCTTCCAGGTAGTCGGCGGTGCGCTTGCCGGGCCGCAGCCCGGGGATGAAGCTGCCCATATCGCGCAGGTTGTTGGACAGATCCTTGGGCTGGAACTGCACGGACACCCAGAAGTAGGCGAACACGTAGACCATGGCGACATAGGCGAGGACGTAGACATACTGCCCGGGCTGCAAGGCGCCATAGAGGAAATCCCACAAGACGCGCGGCGGCAGGTCCGCCCTGGTCACCAGCCCCAACACCCACCCGGGCAGCAGCAGGAAGGAGCTGGCGAAGATGATCGGCATGACCCCGCCGTGATTGACCCGCAGGGGCAGGTAATGCCGCGCGCCGCCGACGATTCGCCGCCCGCGCGTCTGCTTGGCCTGCTGGATTGGTATCCGCCGCTGCGCCTGGGTAATCAGGATCGCCCCGGCCACGACCGTGACAAACGAGATGACCAGGAACAGGACCTTCTCGGCGGTCATCTCGCCCCCGGTTGCCGTGCGCTGGAAGTTGATCCCCTGGGCGACATCAATCAGCACGTCGGGGAGGCGGGCGATGATCCCCGCCATGATGATCAGACTGATCCCGTTGCCGACGCCGTACTCGTCGATCTGCTCGCCGATCCACATTAGCAGCAGAGTGCCCGCCATCAGCCCGGTAACGGCCATGAGCGAGAAGGCGAAACTCGGGTTGTAATCCGCGTAGACCAGCTCATTGCGGCTCAGGTAGCCTAGCCAGAACATGGCCTGGATGAAGCACAGCAGAACCGTCCCGTAGCGCGTGTACTCCTGGATCTTTCGGCGACCGCTCTCGCCCTCTTTGGCGATCTTTTCCAAAGCAGGCACCACCGTGACCAGAATCTGCAAGATGATCGACGCGCTGATGTAGGGCATGATGCCCAGGCCGAAGACGGTGCTTTGGCCCAGGTCGCCCCCGGTGAACATAGCGAAGAGCGCGGCGGCCTGCTCGGCGGCCGCGCCGCCCGCCCGCTGAAAGTGGCGCGAGAGCTGATCCTGGTCGATGCCGGGCAGCGGCACGTAGAATCCCACCCGGTACACGCCCAGCATCATGAGCGTGAACAGGACCTTCTTACGCAGGTCGGGGATGCGGAAGATGTTGATAAACGCCCGGAACATCGCCGTTCAACCTCCGCAGGCTACTGCGGCTAAGACTCCGTCTGGGCCTGGGCTGCCGGCTTCTGGCGGCCGCCGCGGGCCGCAGCCTTGGCCGTATTCCGCTTCGCGCGGGCGGCGTCCTGGGGCGAGCGGCGTTCAATCACTTTCACCGTCCCACCGACCTGCTCGATCGCCGCGCGAGCCTTGGCGCTGAAAACGTGCGCCTCGACCGTCAGCTTCTTGCCGAGCGTTCCCTTGGCCAGGATCTTGACCAACGGTCGCTGGCCGCGGACGAGCCGCAGCTTCTTCAACACGTCCAGGTCCACCGTCTCGCCGTCCTGAAAACGCTCGTCCAGCGTGGACACGTTCACGATTTCATACTCGGTGCGAAAATTGAAGTTGCTGAAGCCGCGTTTGGGGATCCGCCGGAAGATGGGCATCTGCCCACCTTCATGCAGCCGGTGGGCCCCGCCGCCGGACCGCGACTGAGAACCCTTGTGTCCGCGGCCGCAGGTCTTGCCGCGCCCGCTGCTACGCCCCCGGCCGACGCGTTTGGGCCGTTTGCGGGCCCCGGCTTGCCTGGTTACCTCATTCAGCATCATCGCGCGATTCCTGTGGGGCCGTCTGCATCTCGCCCGGCTCCGCGTTTGCCGGCGACTCGACCGGCCGCGGCTCTTCCTGGTCCGGACGCTCGTCCACGTAGGCTTCCATCGGCTCGGCCGCCTCCAGCCCAGCCAGCTCTGGCGGCAGGTCCAGCTTGACGCCCCGCAGCCGCTCGACCGTGGCCCGCGAACGCAGTCTCCGCAACCCGTCGATGGTGGCTTTGACCAGGTTCTTGGGGCTGGTGGAACCATACGACTTGGTCAGCACGTCTTTGACGCCGGCCAACTCGAGCACGGCCCGCGCCGCCGACCCGGCGATGACCCCCGTCCCCTCGCCGGCGGGAATCAGCACGATCTTGCTGGCGCCGAAGCGACCCATCACGCGGTGTGGGATGGTGGTTCGCCGGCGTGGCACCTCGAACATGGCCCGCCGCGCCTGCTTGATGCCCTTTTCGACCGCGGGGGGCACTTCGTTGGCCTTTCCGTATCCGCAGCCGACGTTGCCGTTCCGGTCACCGACGACCACCAACGCCCCGAACGAGAAGCGTCGCCCGCCCTTGACCACCGTGGCACAGCGGTAGAGCTTGACCAACACGTCGTCGATGTTGCCTTCGTCTCCGAGGTCCGCCGGCCTTCTTCTACCTCGCATCGCCTGTGCCATAGGCTACCTGTCCCGTCTGCTAGAACTTCAGTCCCGCTTCGCGCGCGGCCTCTGCCAGCGCCTTGATCCGGCCGTGGTACTTGCGGCCCCGCCGGTCAAAGCAAATCGTCTCGATCCCCAGCGCGCGGGCCTTTTCGCCGAGCGCCTTGCCGACGACCGCGGCGGCCTGCTGATTCCCGCCATAGCTACCGATCTGCCCGCGCAGCTCCTTACCTTGCGAGGATACCGCACAAAGCGTCCGCCCGCTGGAGTCGTCGATGACCTGGGCATGGATACTCCGGTGCGAGCGCGAAACGGCCAGCCGCGGGCGCTGCGGCGTCCCGCTAATCTTCTTGCGAACCCGACGGACGCGTCGGGCCTGGCGAACGCTCTTGATCCGTCCCGCTCTCATCCTGCCTGACCTCTACACACCCCTGGCTAGGCCGTACCGCCGGCGAAGACCTTCCCGGCCTTGCGGCGGATGTGCTCGCCGGCGTAGCGAATGCCCTTGCCCAAATACGGTTCCGGCCTGCGCAGCTTGCGAACCTCGGCCGCGAACTGACCGACCTGCTGTTTGTCGGCGCCGCGAACGGTAAACCTGGCCGGCTCGGTGTTCCCACGGGCCGCCGGGACCTGAATGTCAACCTCCAACCCCTCGGGAATCTCGAACGCGAACTGCGCCGGGCGGTTGAGCCCGCGGCCCATGAACCCGATGTTCAGGTGCAGTTCCCGACCCTGCACCTTGCAGCCGTAGCCCGTGCCGTAAATCTCCAGCTTCTTTTCGTAGCCCTCGGCAACGCCCTTGACCATGTTGGCGATCAGGGCCCGCGACAGCCCGTGCAGCGCGCGGTTGCGCGGCACGTCGTCCGGCCGACGCACGACGACCTGGCCTCCGTCCAGGGCGATGTCAATCGGTGCCGGCACCGTCCAGCTCAGGTTGCCCTTCGGACCGGAGACCTTGACCTGGCGTCCGGTCAGATCGACCTTCACCGCGGGTGGAACGGGGACCGGCTTGTTGCCTATTCGCGACATCGAATCACCACACCGTACACAGCAACTCACCACCGACCTTGAACTCACGACACTGCCGATCGCTCAACACGCCACGACTGGTCGAGACGATCGCGATGCCCAGCCCGTCGAGCACGCGCGGCAACTCCCCGGCCCCGCGATAGACGCGTCGTCCGGGCCGGCTGGCGCGTTGCAGGTCCAGCAGGACCGGCTCCTGGGCTTCACCACGCCGCAGGTGGACCCGAATCTCACCCTGATTGGTATCGTCGATCGAGTCGTAGTCCTCGATGTAGCCCTCCTCCTTAAGGACGCGGGCAATGCCCAGGCAGACCTTGCTGCGTTTCACGCGCACCTGCGGCTTGCTCACTCTCACCGCGTTGCGGATCCGCGTGAGCATGTCGGCAATCGGATCAGAGGTGGCCATCGTCGAACGCCCTCACCAACTTGCCTTGCGAACCCCCGGGATGCGTCCCTCAAGGGCCAGCATCCGGAAGCAAATCCGACAAATCAGAAACTTACGGTACACCGCCCGCGACCGCCCGCACAGCTCGCAACGCGTGTTCCCGCGCGCGCGATACTTCGGTTTCCGCTTCGCCCTCAACCGCAGTGCGAGCCTCGCCATAACCTGATTAACTCCTGAACGGCATGCCCAACAGGGTCAGCAGCCGCCGCGCCTCGCCGTCGTTACGCGCCGAGGTGCAAATGGTAACGTTCATGCCTTGCTGATAGGTCACCCGGTCCGGGTCGATTTCGGGGAAGACGCCGTATTCGGACAGGCCCATTCCGAAGTTCCCGCGACCGTCGAAGCTGCCGGGATCGAGCCCGCGGAAGTCGCGCACGCGTGGGATGGCCAGCGCGACGAGCCGATCGA
>JAUWXH010000043.1 GCA_030616465.1 Planctomycetota bacterium
CGATGCCGCCACCTTCTCCGGCCTGCTACCCTGGCATATCGACAGCCGCGTCTTCCTGAGGGAGTATCGTCGCATCACCGTTGCGCACACGCCGCCCGGCCTGGCGACAAACTTGATCACCTGGTGGACGTCGCTCACGCCGGACAGCGAGGCAACCTTGACCGGCAGTCACTATTACGGCCTCGGCATGCGCTTCGCCGCCAGCATGGATCGCACCGGCACGTTCCGAAACGCGGCCGGCGCCGAGGGCGAGCTGTTCCGCGGCGAGGAGCGACTCGTGCAGGCCAACTGGTGTGCGTACACCGCCGAGGTCAACGGCAAGCCGGTCACCGTGGCCATGTTCGACCATCCGCAGAACGTCCGGCCGGCGACGTGGTTCACGATGAAGTCGCCGTTCGCGTATCTCTCGGCAACGCTCAGATATCACGAGCAGCCGCTGAAGCTCGAGCGCGGCAAGACGCTGGATCTGTATTACGGTGTAGCGGTCTGGGACGGCCGCGTCGATAGCGCTCGAATCGAGCAGGTCTATCGGCACTGGTTGCAGAACACCCAACGACCCTCCACAACCAGGAGTGACGAGTAATGAAATCGCAGCGGAAACAGTCCGGCACCACGACGGGGATGACACGCCGGGAGTTCATGCGCACGGTAACCGTCGCCGGCGCCGCGGTGACGCTGGGTGCGACCGCTCGCCAGGCCCGCGGCGCCAACGAGCGTCTGGGCGTGGGGTTCATCGGCGTGGGCGGCCGCGGCAACGCCCACCTCAGCTACGTGCATTGGCTCAAGACGCAGGCCGATGAAGCCATTGACATCGTCGCCGTCTGCGACGTCTATCGCCCGCGGTTGGAGCGGGCCGCGGAGGGCTACGGCGGCAAGCCGTACACGGACTATCGCGAGCTGCTGGCCGATCCGAACGTGGATGTGGTCTGCATCGCTACGCCCGACCATCACCACGGCTATCAGGCCATCGACGCCGTCAAGGCGGGCAAGGACGTCTACTGTGAGAAGCCGGTCACGCACTGGCGCCAGTTCGAGCTGATCAAGCGACTAGCCCAGGTGGTCGGCAAGTCCGACCGCGTCTTTCAGCTCGGCACGCAGGGCATGTCGGACGGAGCCTGGCACCAGATGAAGCAACTGGTCAAGGACGGGATGATCGGGCGGCCGCTGTTCGGCGAGACCGGGTTCTTCCGGGTCGGCGACTGGGGCGAGCGCGGCATGCCCATCGACGACCCCGATGCCAAGCCCGGCAAGAACCTCAACTGGGAGGCCTTCCTCGGTGATGCGCCCAAGCGCGAGTTCGACGTGAGCCGATTCTTCCGCTGGCGTCTGTACGAGGATTACGCCGGCGGACCCGTCACCGACCTGTACCCGCACTGTCTGACGCAGGTTGTTTACGTCCTCGGCGTGACGTTCCCGAAGACCGTGGTCGCCACCGGGGGCATTCATCGCTATGAGTACGAGCTGCGGGAGGTGCCCGACACGTTCAACATGCTGGTTGACTACCCCGAGAAAATCAGCGTCTCGGTGCTCGGCACGCAGGGCAACGACTACCAGGGGACACCCAAGCGCGGCAGCGGACAGAGAATCCCCATCATCCGCGGCTGGGAAGGTTCCCTGACCATCGAAGGGAAGGAAATCGCGTTTATCCCAGCCGAAGGCTCCAAGAAGCAGCCGCAACGCTTCAAGATCGAGCGCGACGAGGATATGGTCGGGCACTGGCAGAACTTCCTGACCTGCTGTCGCAACCGCGATCAGAAGACCTGGAGCCCGGCGGGTCTGGCGTATCACGTGCAGACGGCGTTGATCATGGCCGCCTGGTCGCTGCGTCAGGGCAAGGTCGCGAAGTTCGACGCCGCCGAACAGCGGATCCCCATGTAGCGGCCGACGCCCCCGTCGGCCGTAGTCCGCCGTAGCGGCCGGCGGCTCGGCAGCCGGGTGGCACGATCTGGCGAAACGAAGTGTAGCCAGGCCGTGGGCACTTGCCCGCCCCATCGCACGGGAGGACCCACGGCCTGACTTCGTCAGACCGTGCCACCCGGCGTACCATCCGGCGCGTGAATTGACCGCGACGCGCGCGCCTTTCTACAATGCTATGGTTGCCCTTGGGCGTTGCGCAGCGAGCTGCCGTGCGGGCGGCTGACCGAATCGGAGGAACGGGCGCTCATCCCCGGGGGCGTTGGGCTTTGCCGCCGGCGTGAGGTCATGCTCAACCGTTGGATTGGAATCACCACCGCGGCCTTGATGCTTAGCGTCAACGCGCTGTTAATGGTGCGCGACGTACTGCCGCGTTGGCTGGCCGGAGATCCCCCGCAAGCTGAGATCGAGCTTCTTCGGCCGGGTGAGCAGCGGCGTACCCAAGTCAGCATCTACAACAAGGTCGGTCAGTGCGTTGGGCGGAGTTGGACGTTGAGTGACCGCAGCCAAGCCCTGCTGAGGGTGAAAACACAGACCGTCCTGTATCCCATTCAGCTACCGGAAGGCGTCGTCACCCCGCGCGTGAGATTCGACCTGAACCTCACGTATCAACAGGACACCCATGTCGAGCGCCTCGAGATCGATGTGCGCGGTTTCGATATCCCGATTAGTCTGCACGGCGGCTTCGTCCCGCCCAACGACTTCCCGTGCCAATGGCAGGTTGGCGAGCGACGGGGCACTTTCGTCCTGGATGCCGACGCGACCCGGGTGCTCGGCGACGTCATCCGCCCGTTTGATCGGCTGGCGGGGCTGTACGTGGGGCAAGCCTGGCGGCTTGAGCTGCTCAACCCGCTGACGTGCCTTTTGCCGGGGTTTCGAGACAACCCGGTGGCCACCAGCTCGGTGCTGGTCCGCGTGACGGGCACCGAGTCGATCGAGCACGACGGCCGGCTCGTGGAGACCTTCCGCGTGGAAGCGGAGAAAGCGGTGGCCTGGGTGACAAGCGACGGGCGCGTCCTGCGCCAGGAGGTCGATCTGCCGCTGCTCGGACGATTGACGCTCATCGATGAGCCGTTCGACGAACGAGCCTACATGAGGTCGTCAAGATAATGCCGGCCGATAGTTGAGAAAGGGTCTCAGACCGGTGCCGGACGACAAGCCACAGCCTGAGCTACCAAGCGAGCCCACGCCCGACGGCGCCACGCCGGCCGTGCGGCTGGAGCACGTGTCGAAGCGCTTTGGGGCGACCCAGGCCGTGCGCGACCTGTCGCTGAAGCTGCAGGCGGGGGAGGTGTTCGCATTCCTGGGGCCCAACGGGGCCGGCAAGACGACCACCCTCAGGATGACCACCGGCCTGCTGCGTCCGACCAGCGGCAGAGTGTGGGTCTGCGGTTACGCGATGGCCGAAGACGGCCGGCTGGCCAAGCGACACATCGCCTACGTCCCGGATCAGCCCTTCATCTACGAAAAGCTGACCGGGCGCGAGTTCGTCAACTTCACGCGGGACATGTATGGCGTGCCGAAGCGCCTCGCTGCCGAGCGCCTCGCCGACCTCGGCGCGCGGCTCGACATGGACGGCTTCCTCGACCAGCTCGCCGAATCCTACAGCCACGGGATGAAGCAGAAACTGGCCCTGACGGCGGCCCTGATCCACGCTCCGCGGCTGCTGATCGTGGACGAGCCCATCGTCGGCCTCGACCCGCGCACGGTCCGCGTGATCAAGGACATCTTCCGCGAGATCGCCCACGCCGGCGGTACGGTCTTCATGTGCACGCACACACTGGACATCGCTGAGGCGGTGGCCGACCGCATCGGCATCATCCACGAAGGACACTTGATCGCTTTGGGGACGCTGGAGGAGCTGCGGCAAACCGCGGCGTACCACGGGCGACTCGAGGACGTCTTCCTGCGGCTTACAGAGGGCGAGGGAGCCCGGGGCGATGACAGACATCCCGGCTGAGAGACCACCGAGTCGCTCGGACCTGACGGTTCTGCTGCGCTGCCGGGCCGTGCAACTGCGCAACGTCGTGGACCAACAGCTCCGCGACGCCCCGCTGCGCACCCTGGCCATGTTGGCCTTGTTGGCAGTGATCTGGGTGGCGTTGTACTTTCTGCTGTCGGCGATCTTCCGGCACCTGCGGACCTGGGACCTGGTGGGCATCGTGGCCGACCAGCACATCTTTGTTCACTTTTTCCTCGTGCTGGGGGTCATGCTGGCGTTCTCCAACGCCATCCTGACGTTCGGGGCGCTGTACGGGCGTGAGGAGGCCGCGCACCTGCTGAGCACGCCGGTGCACCCGCGCCAGGTGGTGTGCCTGAAGTGGTTCGAGGGCCTGGTCCTGTCGAGCTGGTCGTTCCTGCTGCTGGGCGTGCCGCTGATGCTGGCCGTGGCCAGGAACACGCCCGTGGCCTGGTACTACTACCCGCTGTTTCTCGCGCATTTTGCGGCGTTTGTCGCCATTCCGGCCTGTGTGGGGCTGCTGGCCGCGTGGGTAGTGGCGATGTGGGCGCCGCGGCGGCCGATGACGATCGCCCTGTGCATCGGGCTGGTGCTGCTGGTGTCGGCGGTGGTCTGGCTGTGGACCGTCTCACGCCACGCGCTGGAGTCGAGCGAGTGGCTGCAGGTCATCTTCAAGCAGATCAGCTTCGTCAAGCAGCCGTTGCTGCCGAGCACCTGGACGGCCAACGGCGTGGCGGCCGCCGCCGAGCAGCGCCTGAGCGCCAGCCTGTTCTACCTGCTGGTGGTGGTCGGGAACGCGGCGTTCGTGTCGTGGCTGACGATCAACCTGCTCGGTCGTCACTGGGCCGAGGCTTTCAGCCGAGCACAGCAAGGACGCTTCTACCCTACAATTCGTAGCGGCTGGGCGACCCTGGTCGTTTGCCGGGTGCTGTTCTTCTACCTGCCACGCCGGCTACGCATGATACTGCTCAAGGACCTGCGTAGCTTCGCGCGCGACCCCAAGCAGTGGACCCAGATCCTGATCATGTTCGGGTTGCTGGTGATTTACGTGCTAAATCTGCGGCGGCTGCCGCTCGACCTCGAAAACCCCAGCATGAAGACGTTGATCGCGTTCTTGAACCTCACTACCGTGACGCTCATCCTGGCGACGTTCACCAGCCGCTTCGTCTACCCGCTGCTGTCGCTGGAGAGTCAACAACTGTGGCTGCTGGAGTTGCTGCCGACCCGGCGGGTGACGCTCCTGCTGGTCAAGTTCCTCTTCGCCCTGACCGTGACCGGGCTGTCGTGCTGCGGGGTGATGGCCCTGGCAGTCTACGTGCTGAGACTGCCGACCCCCTGGGTGATCGTGGACATGGGAGTCTGCGCGGGCATCTGCATCGGGTTGTGCGGTCTGGCAATCGGGCTGGGGGCCCGCTTCCCGCTGCTGCGACAACGTAACCCCGCCCGCATCGCCTCCGGCTTCGGCGGCACTTTCAACCTGATGGCCAGCATGATGCTCGTCATCGGGCAGATGGCGGCCATCGGCTACATCAGCCTCAAGGAGCTGCCAACCAACCTGGCCACGCTGGGCAACAGGCTGATGCCGCAGAGTTGGCTGATCGTGGGCGGCTTGATGGGGCTGAGCGTGGCGGTCGCGGCGCTGGCCCTGTGGGTAGGCGCCCGGCACTTCAACCGGTTGGAGTGCTGAAGCGGACCCGGGCAGGTTGAGGAGCCAGGTGCACGGTTTGCGTGGGGTGTGGCGGGCGAGGACCAATAATGTGGCCAATGGAGGCGTCCGCTCGAGACCGGAGGCCCAAAACGTGCCGAATGTGCCCGGAGAGGCGCGCCGGCTTGGCGGGCGACTTCCAAGATCGGTCGGTATTGCTCGTAGTTCGACCAGCGCTTGACCCACTCGGTCTGCTCGGCCAGCTCGTCAAAGTCGATTTCACCTTGATGATACCGGTCGAGGGCGGCCTGGTTAAAAGCCTCCATCTGTTCGAGCCCCAGCACCAGCGGCACGCCTCTCTGGGTGAGGTCCGTCACAATCCGCTCCTGGATCGCGTGGTGTCGTTCGAGCGTATGCCGCTCGCCCAGATAGATCACGCGCGACTCGGCCAGATCATCGAGCATGTCTTCGTAGGTCAGCGGCTCCCCCCGATAAACGTCGATCCAGAACCCGCTGCGGCCGCCGCCCGGCACGCCGGCACACGACGCCTGCAGCAATGCCAACACCGGCAAACAGAGCTTGAATGAAAGACGCATGACGCCCGGCATGGCGTAACCTCCTGTTCTGAACGTGGAAAGCGTCCTCGGGTTGTCATACCGTTCGTTGCCCCGAACGATAGGCCGCCGGGCCCGGCGAATAAACCCCGCCGGCCCCAAAAACAACATCCTCCGCCGCTTGCCGGCATTCCCTCGCCCGAACGCGCGGTACACTTCGCCCGCGGCAACCCCACAACAGACTGTGGCAACGCCGCGGCCGGCTTCCATGCCAACACAAGTGTGCATGAAGGTGAGATCATGAAGTCTTATCGCAAAGAGCTTTGGTTCGAGATCCCCTCCCGGCGCGGGTTCGTCAACATCACGCCGCAGGTCGAGCACGCGGTGCGCGACAGCGGCGTGCGTGAGGGCCTGGTGCTGGTCAATGCCATGCACATCACCGCCAGCGTTTTCATCAACGACGACGAGTCGGGCCTGCACGCCGACTACGAGAAGTGGCTGGAAGAGCTGGCCCCGCACGAGCCCGTGTCGCAATACCGCCACAATCTTACCGGCGAGGACAACGCCGACGCGCACCTCAAGCGGCAGGTCATGGGCCGTGAGGTCGTGGTGGCCATCACCGCGGGCAAGCTCGACTCCGGCCCGTGGGAGCAGATTTTCTACGGCGAGTTCGACGGCCGGCGCCGCAAACGCGCCCTGATCAAGGTTATCGGACAATAGGCGTGCCGAGCGCAGCAGCGGGACGCGAAGTGCTTGACCTTGCTGCGCTTAGGGAGGGGCTGATCGCGAGCGATCGGGCGGGGGGGGGGAAGGCGGCAGGGCAGTTTGCTCGTGAGAGAATTCTGCCGCCAAATCCTGGATTTCGGTTGACTCTCCCGGGGCGGTCTCTTACGCTGGGGTTCAGGAGTAGGAGGTGTTGACGATAGCATCTCCCGGACAAATGTGTGCCGAGGGTGACTGTGCCCAGTTGATATCGCTGGGGCTCTCGGTAACTGGTTCCTTTCTTGGAGGAGATAGATGATGCGAATCAAAGTATCTGTTGCGTTGATGCTCGTCGCGGGTCTGATGATGACGGCGGCGTCGGCGCAGGTAGTCTGGGACAACGGTCCCGCGGATGGTGTCAATGGGTACCGCCCCACCCTTAACTGGGATCCCCTCGGTATCATTGAAGATTTCGAAGTGCCCAGCCATGGGTATAACGACGTCAACTTCTTTCACGTTGAGATGATCGACGGCACGGCTCCGCCGGGGACGCCGAGTATCATCGACGAAACCCGCATCCGGCTCTTTGACGCGCCCAATGGCCTAGCGAACGTGGACGTGGTCAACGACACGCCGGTCTTCGATCACACGTACACCGAAGCCAGTGGTGAGATGGTCGAGATCGACTCGGGCATCGATATGTTCAATTTCGACCTGGTCTACTTCGACTGCACCGGCCCGGTCGCCAGCCTGGCTCCGGGGAACTATGGCATGTTCTTGACGTACCCCGGGCAGGGCCCGATCACCAGCTTCTGGGCAACGTCCAATGGTGGTCCGGATGGCGCCGGCTCTGAGGTCGGTGGCGTAACTGGCCCCGACGTTCCGTACTCGCCTACTGCCCACCATGCTTTTCGTTTGGAAATCCCTGAGCCGGCGACACTCTCGCTACTCGGGTTGGGCTGCCTGGCGCTGCTCCGTCGGCGTTAGGGGTAGCTCGCAAACAGGAGGTGACTGCTGCGCCAGTCGCCAGGTCGTCTCCTGAAATACTAGACGGAACAAGGCCGTCCCGCGTCGCAGCCGTTGGGACGACCTTCTTTTTGCGCCAGCATGCCGTCGCGACCGGGTACCTGACCCACCTGAGGCCGGCTGCGCACCGAGCGCGTGGAACGCCCTGGCGGGATGCCGCGGATGTAGTTCCGCGTCCCGTCGAGCGGGTCGATGACCCAGCACACCCGCTCGTTCTCGGGTGGGGGCCGGCGCCGACCCTCCGGCTCGACGAGCGTCTCCTCCGCGAGAAACCCGTCGTCGGGGCGCTGCGCGCGGATGCAGTGGATCAGGGCCTGTTGGGCGGCTTGATCGACCTCGCTGACCTCACTGCGGTCCGGTTTCAGGCGTACATTCGTGGTCTGGCCGAAACGCTGCCGGGCGACGGCTCCGCCGGCGCGGGCGGCCTGCAGCGGCGCGTATCCGAAGTTGATCATCGGCACGACCGTTTCGGCGTACGCCACCCGTCCTGGATCACCTGCCGCCTCGGTGATCAGTGGGAGCAGGCTTTCACCCTGCGCGTCCGCCAGCGGCTCCAACCCCAGAAAAGCGAGCACCGTCGGCGCGATGTCGATCAGCCGCACCTGCGCCGTCACTCGCCGCCCCGCCGATATCTGCCGGGAACAGCGCATGATCAACGGCACCGTCAGGGTTGTGTCATAGAGGAAAACCGTATGCGTCTGCTCGCGGTGCTGACCGAGTCCCTCGCCGTGGTCCGACGTCACAATGATCAGCGTTTTCTCGTCGATTTCCAGCAACTTGAGCTCGGCGATCAAGCGCCCGATCTGCTCGTCCACGTAGGCGATCTCGCCCAGGTAGCGCTGGGCATACTGCTCGGCGAATCGTCCCGGCGGTTCGTATGGGTAATGCGGATCGAAGAAATGCACGAACAGGAAGAACCGCCGCGTTGCACACTTGCGCAGGAGATCGAGCGCCCCGTCGCAGACCTCCTCCGCAACTCGTTCCGTTAGGGTGGCTTTGGAGGGAACCTCTTGCCGCTGCGGAGCGGCGTACAGGTCGTTGTAGAAGTCGAACCCCTGGTTCAGTCCGAATTCTCTGTTCATCACGAACGCCGCCACTTCCGCCGCCGTCGCGTAGCCCGCGACTTTGAGCCGCTCGGCGAGCGCTTCGTTGTCGGCGTGCAGGTAGAACTGGCCGTTGTTGCGCGCCCCGTGTAC
>JAUWXH010000232.1 GCA_030616465.1 Planctomycetota bacterium
CGCGCGGGTGAAGTGGTGCATCCACGGGTACGCGGGCTGCTCGGCTTGCCTGATGATGTGCCCAAGACAGAGGAGGTTATCCCCGATGGATAGCATCGCCATGGCTGCGATTGCCACGCAAAGCGGCGGGGCCACGCTGGTAATGCTGTTGACCGTCTTCGTGCTCGCCGTCTTCGTCGGCTTCGAGATCATCACGAAGGTCCCGCCGACGCTGCACACCCCGTTGATGTCGGGCTCGAATGCCATCTCGGGCATCACGCTGGTCGGCGCGCTGGTAGCCGCCGGTGCCGGCGCGGGCGTCCTTTCCACCGGTCTGGGGTTCGCGGCGGTGATCCTGGCCACTGTCAACGTGGTCGGCGGGTTCCTGGTCTCGCACCGCATGCTGGACATGTTCCGGAAGAAGGACTGAGCCGTGGGTGAGACGCACATAGAAGCGATTCGTAATCTGGCCTATCTGCTCGCTTCGGTGCTGTTCATCTTTGGCCTCAAGGGGCTGACGCACCCCCGAACTGCCGTTCGCGGCATGCAGATGGGCGCGCTGGGCATGTTCGTGGCGGTGTTGGCCACGGTCCTGGGCGGGGGGATCGTCTCCTGGCCGTGGGTGGTCGCCGGGCTGCTGATCGGCTCGGTCGTCGGCGTCCTCATGGCGCTCAAGATCCCCATGACCGACATCCCGCAAATGGTCGCGTTGTTCAACGGCTTCGGCGGGGCCGCGTCGTTCTTGGTGGCCGGCAGTGAGCTGGTGATGAGAATCGCTGGCGGCACGGCCGGGGCCGACGGCCAGAGCGTGTCACAACCGTCGGCCTACGCCGCCATTCCGCTCCAGGCGATGGTCCCGATCGCCGCTTCGGGCATGATTGGATCATTGACCCTCTTCGGCAGCCTGATCGCGGCGAGCAAGCTGCACGAGGTCAGCTTCGAGTGGCGTGGCGAAAAGGTCTGGATGAACGATCCGCTGCTGCTCCCCGGTCGTCACGCGATCACGGGAGTCTGCTTCGCGGCCTGCCTGGTCGTCTGCGCGCTGGTCGTCACGAATCCCCACACCGCCACGTGGTACTGGATTCTGATCGCGCTGGCGGCGGTGTTCGGCATCTTGATCACCATCCCGATCGGCGGCGCCGACATGCCGGTGGTGATTGCGCTGTTGAACTCCTATTCCGGCTTGGCGGCCTGTGCGACCGGCTTCGCCATCAACAACAACGTGCTGATCATCGCCGGGGCGCTGGTCGGCGCTTCCGGCCTGATCCTGACCAAGATCATGTGCAAGGCGATGAATCGCTCGCTGGCCAACGTGATGTTTGCCACCGTGGGCGAGAGTGCCGCAGCCGGCCCTTCGGAAGACGAGGTCTACGCTGGCAGGATCAAATCGACCAGTGCCGAGGAAGTGGCCATGCTGTTCGACGGGGCCCGCCGGGTGGTGATCGTGCCGGGTTACGGCATGGCGGTCTCACAGGCGCAGCACGCGGTGCGCGACCTGGCCAACCTGCTGGAAGCGCGTGGCACCGAGGTGGAGTTCGCCATCCACCCGGTGGCCGGGCGTATGCCGGGGCACATGAACGTGCTGCTGGCCGAGGCGGACATCCCCTATGACAAACTCAAGGAGATGGACCAGATCAACCCCACGCTCGAGACGGTGGACGTGGCGTTGGTGATCGGAGCCAACGACGTGGTGAACCCGGTCGCCCGCAGCGATCCGAGCTCGCCCATCGCGGGCATGCCGATCATCGACGTGGACAAGTGCCGCACGGTGGTGGTCATCAAGCGCAGCCTGAGCCCGGGATTTGCCGGTATTCCGAACCCGCTCTTCGCCGCCGACAATACGCTCATGTTCTTCAGCGACGGCAAGAAGGCGTTCCGGGAGCTCATCGCTGCGGTGAAGGAGAGTTGACGGTCTGCACGGACTTCGGGGCGTGGAGCAACCGTTCTCGAAGCGTTCGCGGCCACAGAACGAATGGGATTGTCTGACATGAAATACCGAACCGAACACGACACGCTGGGCGAGGTCAGGGTTCCGCACCAGGCGTACTACGGGGCGCAGACGCAGCGCGCCGTGGAGAATTTTCCGATCAGCGGCTTACGCCTCCCGACCGCCTTCGTCCATGCCCAGGCCGTCATCAAGCGCGCGGCCGCCCAGGCAAATGTGGCAGCCGGGGCTCTTGATAAGGACATCGGCGAGGCGCTGGTCGCGGCGGCCGAGGAGATCATGGCCGGCAAGTTCGCCGACCAGTTCGTCGTGGACGTCTTTCAGGCCGGCGCCGGCACCTCGCAGAACATGAATATCAACGAGGTTCTCGCTAATCGGGCCAACGAGCTGCTCGGCGGCGAGCGGGGCGTGTACAACCCGGTTCATCCGAACGATCACGCCAACATGGCCCAGTCCACCAATGACACCATCCACACGGCGATCCACCTCGCGGCAGTTTGCGAGACCCACGACCGTCTTCTGCCCGCCGTAGCGCGCCTGGCCGACGCGCTCGAGGCCAAATCGGTGGAATTCGACCACGTCATAAAGGCTGGGCGAACGCATCTGCAAGACGCGGCCCCCGTCCGCCTCGGACAGGAATTCGGGGCATACGCGAGCATGATCCGCCTGAGTCGAGGGCGGATCGAGGCCGCCTGCGACGGACTCAAACCACTGTGCATCGGCGGAACCGCCGTCGGCACCGGGCTCAACACCGACCCGAAGTTCCGCGAGCGCGTCCTGAGCCACATCAACGAAGCGACCGGACACGCGTTCACCAGTGCAGAGAACCTCTTCCAAGCGATGCAGAGTATGGATGCGGTCGTCGAGATGGCCGGCGCCCTGCGCGTCCTGGTGACGAGTCTACTCAAGATCGCTGACGACCTGCGGCTGCTGAGCTCCGGGCCGCGTACGGGTCTGGGCGAGATTCGGCTGCCGGCCGTGCAGCCGGGCTCCTCGATCATGCCCGGCAAGGTCAACCCGGTCATGGCCGAGATGCTGAACATGGTCTGCTTTCACTGCCTGGGGTGCGACGCTGCCATCGTATCCGCCGCGCAGGCCGGCCAACTCGAACTGAACGTCATGATGCCGGTGATCGCCTACAACCTGCTTCAGGAGATCGCCATTCTGGCCGGGGGCGTCGAGGCGTTCACGAGGCGTTGCGTGAAGGGAGTTGAGGCGAATGAGGATGTGTGCCGGGCAAGCGCCGAACACAGCCTGGCGCTGGCGACCGCGCTGAACCCGGCGATCGGCTACGAAAAAGCCGCGAAACTGGCACAAGAAGCCCTCAAGACGGGCACGCCGATTCGCGAGTTGGCCCGAGCCAAGAAACTGCTGGACGAAGACCTGCTAGACAAACTGCTCGACTTGAGGAGGATGACCGAAGACCCGGCGGCGACCGAATGACATCACAGGAGTTGCGGCCGTGGAAGCTTGGGTCCGTTGGATGCGCGGCGGCGCTTATCCGTCACA
Source organism: Planctomycetota bacterium (assembly GCA_030616465.1). Classification (GTDB taxonomy): domain Bacteria; phylum Planctomycetota; class Phycisphaerae; order UBA1845; family Fen-1342; genus JAUWXH01. Next base: position 3,434 of record JAUWXH010000232.1, read on the forward strand.
GATTAGCGCACGTTCTTCGGGTGTTTAGGATTCGCTGTTCCGTCATGGCCATGTAGGTACACTCGCTGATTGGTGATGGCCCCTCAGCCGGCAGAACCGCCTCTCCGTGGTGAGGAACGCTGAGGTCACCCCTTTACTAACCCGAGCATAAAATGTATTGCATTCTGTAGTTTTCCTGGCATACTTCATGAATGAAGACTCGCGATACACGTTGCCTTTCACCGGATGCCCAGGAAGCGTTGCGATTTCGGGTCGTGCGTGCGATTCGCGGCGGGATGAAGAAGGCCGTCGCCGCGCGGACCTTCGGCGTTTCGCGCACCTCGATCGATCGCTGGCTGGCGAAGGTCGCCCTGGGCAATATCAACTCCCTCAAGTCCAAGCCGCGCGGCCGGCCGAAGGGCACACGCCTGGCGCCGTACCAGGCGGCAACGACGGTGCGACTGATCACCGACCGCTGCCCCGACCAGCTCAAGCTGCCCTTCGCGTTGTGGACGCGCCAAGCGGTGCAGCAGCTTCTGAGCGAACGGTTAGCTCTGGAGGTTTCCGTGTGGACGGTGGGGCGCTACCTGGCGAAATGGGGGCTGACGCCGCAGAAGCCCCTGCGACGGGCGTACGAACGCGACCCGGTCGCCGTGCAGCGCTGGCTGGACACGGAATACCCAGCCATCGTGAAGCAGGCCCAGGCGGAAAAGGGCGAGATTCACTGGGGCGATCAGGCCTGTCCTGAGCGGAGTCGAAGGATGGGTCTGCGGAGCGACCACCAGACCGGCACCAGCTATGGTCGCCGCGGCCGCACGCCGGTGATCCCCGGTACGGGGCAACGTTTCCGCTGCAACGTGATGTCGACCATCACGAACCGCGGGCACCTGGCGTTCATGGTCTTCAAGGAGCGTTTCACGGCCGCGGTATGTCTCCGCTTCCTGCGACGACTGGTGCGACAGGCGCGCCGCAATGTTTTCCTGATCGTCGACCGGCATCCGGTGCATCGCTCGGCGAAGGTCAAGCGTTGGCTGGCGGCCAACCACAAGAAGATCGCGCTGTTCTTCCTCCCCGGCTACAGCCCGGATCTGAACCCCGACGAGTTCCTCAACCAGGACGTCAAGAGCAACGCCCTCGGGCGGCAGCGCCCCCCGAACCAGACCGAGATGATCGCTGGCGTGCGCTCCTATCTGCACAGCACGCAACGCCAGCCGGAACTTGTCAAGAGCTACTTTCACGCCGACTCCGTTCGCTACGCCGCAGGGTAA
>JAUWXH010000301.1 GCA_030616465.1 Planctomycetota bacterium
GACCGTTTCGGGTATCTGCCGGCGATGTGCCGCTACCTCCTCGGGCGAATCGACCTCGGCGAGCAGCGTCCGCAAGACGCCCTGGCCAAGTTCGAGAGAGCACGCCGGATCCAGCCGCACGACGATCTGCCGGTAGCGGCGACGATCGGCTACGGCCGGGCGCTGGCGATGTTGGAGCGGCATGGCGCGGCCTGCCGGGTGCTCCGCGACATGATCGGGCGCTTGGGAAAGGATGGCAGGTGGCAACGCGGCCTAAGCCGGGTCCACGACACACTGCTGAAGCTTAGCGAACAGCGCCTGACCCGGGAGGACTACGACAACGCGATCGCCTACCTCGACCTGGCCGTCGAGTCGTTCCCACAGGAGCCCGGCGAGCATCGGCTGGATCTGCTCGAAGCGTTGGGCAAGTTGCACGAGAAGGCCGCCGTGCGGGCAGACGACGCCTACCTGCACCAGGCCCACCACGTCATCGCCGCCCGCTGTCTGGAGCAGGTAGCGGAGCGGACCGTCCTGGACGAGTCGCGCCACGCCGCCCTGCTGTGGTCGGCCGCTCAGCAATATGACCAGGCCGGTCGCCTGCGCGACGCCCGCCGGTTGCTAATCCGGTTCGTCGAGGGGCGCGAGGCTGATCCCCGTCTGCCGCAGGCGTTGCTGCAGATCGGCCAGGTCTACGAGGCCGAAGGGCAGTTGGAGGCCGCCCTTGACTGGTACCAGGCGGTCATCAACTCGTACCCCAAGCTGGAAGAGGCGGCGCGCGGCAAACTGCTCAGCGCGAGTTGCCTGATGGCCCTGGGCCAAGACCGCTGGCCGCGGGCCGAGTCGCTGTTGAGAGGGTTGCTCGAAGATGAGCACATCGCGCCCGATGCCGCCGTGTTCCGCGATGGGCTGCTGGCCTTTTGCAATCTGCTGTACCAGCGGCAGCGCTACGCCGAGTTAATCAGCCGGCTGGAGGAATTCCTTGTCCTCTATCCGGACGATGCCCAGCACATCCCCAGTCGCTTCACGCTGGCGGACGCCTATCGCCAAAGCGCCTACATGCTGTGTGACCATCCCGCGGCGGGCGCGCCGGCGGCGCAGGTGCGGGCCAAGAGTCGGGCCCGGTTTCGGCGCGCGGCGGAGATGTTTGAGCGCTTCCGGGGGGAGGTACGCGTGCTGTTCGATGCCGACGGGCGCTGGTCGCTTTACGAGCGTCTGTCGCTGTTCTACCGGGGTGACTGTCTGTTCGAGTTGAACGAGGCGGAGACGCTTGAAGAGGCGTTGGCGGTCTACCGCGAGGCGGCCGCCCGTTATGAGGCCGAGCCGGCCGCCCTGACGGCCCAGGTGCAGGTGGCCAACATCTATCTGCGTCAGGGGAAGCTGCGCGAGGCCGTCCGCGCGGTGGAGCGGGCGCGTTGGATGCTGCGTGGCATTCCGGACGAGGCTTTCGAGCAGTATGCCGACGGGACCGATCGCGCCTATTGGGACCGCTATTTCACCACAGTCTCTTCGTCGCAGCTTTTCCAAGACGCGTTTGTGGGCCGGCTGCGGGAGCCCTACCCCACGCGTTAGGAGTTTGTGGCATGAAAGACGACCTCAGCCAGCTTGATACGAACCGTCTGATCCACCTGCTGGAGCAGCAGCGGGAACTGTACCTCCAGCTACGCGACCTGAGCGACCGGCAACGCGCGCTGATCGCCAGCGACAACCCGGACTTGCTGTTGAGTATTCTCCGCGATCGGCAGACGCTGGTCGCCGCCCTGGTGCGGCTCAACGAGCAGTTGGCGCCCTACCGCCGCGACTGGGAGGCCGTGCAGGCCACACTCTCCGACGACGTGCGCCAGCAGGCCGCGCAGTTGCTGGAGGAGATCAACGATCTGCTGCGCAACATCCTGCGGGTGGACCAGGAAGACGGCGCGCTGCTGTCGGCCCGCAAGCAGGCGGTGGCCCAGTCGCTCAGCGAGGTCTCCGGCGGACGGACGGCCAACGCCGCCTACGCACGCCAGGGCCCGGCCCAAGGAACCGCGACTTCCGCCGACCTGACGGGTTAACCGGCCGCGCCGCGGCCTGACGGCAACCGTTTATGGACAGGACGATGTCCAGCCAAGCGATGCAACCCGGGCAAGCGACCCCCGCCGACGACGAGCTCGGCGCGGTGTTACGCGACTATCTGAACGTCGCCGAGCGCTTGCAGCGCACGCACGAGGCGCTGCAAGGGGAGGTGGTCCGTCTGCGGCGCGAGTTGGCGTCGAAGGATCAGGAGTTGGAGCGCCGCCGACGCCTGGCCGCGCTGGGCGAGTTGGCGGCCGGCGTGGCCCACGAAGTCCGCAACCCTCTCGGCGCGATCCAGCTCTACAGTGGGCTGCTGCGCGACGAGTGCCTCGCTAACGGCGGACTGCCGGCCGCGGTCGAGCTGATCGAGAAGATCGAGGCCGGCATCCGCGCGATCGACTGTGTGGTGCAGGACACTTTGGCGCTGGCGCCACGCCGCTCAAACCTCGCGCACCACCGCTTGCGAAGCATCATCGAAGACGCCCGAGACGTCTGCCTCGGCACACTGCGGACCGAACGGGTAACGCTCGAGACTCACTACGACGATCCGGCGGTATGCGTGCGGGCGGATGAAGACAGCCTGCAGCGTGTGATCGTCAACCTGATCGTCAACGCTGCCGAGGCCTCGCCCGCCAACGACCGCATCGTCGTGCACGTCGGCCCGGAGGGTGAGCAGGCGGTGGAAGTGCGGATCCGCGATAACGGCCCGGGCCTGCCCGCAGAGGTGCTCGACCAAATCTTCGACCCGTTCTTCACGACCAAGAAGCATGGAACCGGCTTAGGCCTGACCATCGCCCACCGGCTGGTCGAGGCCCACGGGGGCCGGCTGAGCGCGCATAACCGCCCCGAGGGGGGCACCGAGTTTGTCGTCGTCTTGCCGACAACTGGTAGCGAAGATGGACAGGAACCAACCGAAAAGGCCACACGGCGCCACAGCGCCGCCTGAGAGCAAGGAGGCTCCATGGCTTGTGTTTGTGTGATCGACGACCAGGGGATGATGCGTGATTCACTTCAGACCGCGCTGACGGCGCAGGATCATCGCGTTTTCGCTTTCGAGAACGCCCACGAAGCCCTCACCGCCATCCGCCAGCGACACTTCGACGTCGTGCTCTCCGACTTGCGCATGCCCGGGTTGGACGGGGTCGGGCTGCTGCGCGAGATGCGGCGACTCGGGCTGGACGTGCCGGTGATCCTGATGACGGCCTACGCCTCAGTTGCCACCGCCGTCGAGGCCATGAAGCTCGGCGCGTTCGACTACGTCCAAAAGCCGTTCAACGCCGAGGAGATCGCGATCCTGATTGAACGCGCGATCCGCGAGCGAAACCTGCTGCGCGACAACGAGGTTATGCGGCGGACCATCGAGGATCTGCACAGCGGGCGGAAGCTGATCGGCGAGTCCCCGGCCATGCAGCCCGTGCTCGAGAAGATCCAACGGGTGGCCCAGAGCTCGGCGACGGTGTTGATCACCGGTGAAAGCGGGACGGGCAAGGAGCTCATCGCCCGGGCGATCCATGCCGCCTCCGCCCGCTCCGCCCACCCGATGCTGTGCGTGAATTGCGCCGCCCTGTCGCCGGCGCTGCTGGAAAGCGAGCTGTTCGGGCACGAGAAGGGGGCCTTCACCGGAGCGGATCGGCTACGCAAGGGGCGGTTCGAGCTGGCCGACGGCGGCACGCTGATGCTCGACGAGGTATCCGAGATCCCGGCCCCGCTACAGGCCAAGCTCCTGCGCGTCCTGCAGGAACGCGAGTTCGAACGGGTCGGGAGTTCGGTTACGCGGCGGGTGGACGTGCGTGTCGTTGCCACGACCAACCGCGATCTACGCGACTGGGCGGCCAAGGCCCGTTTCCGCGAGGACCTCTTCTACCGGCTGAGCGTGTTGCCGATCGAGGTCCCCCCGCTGCGCCAACGACGCGAGGACATCCCCCTGTTGCTGGACCACGTTATCGGTCGCATTTGCGCCCGGGAAGGGCGCGCCCGGCCGAAGGTGACGCACGAGGCCGCCG
>JAUWXH010000304.1 GCA_030616465.1 Planctomycetota bacterium
TGATGATCGTGACCGGGCAGTGCCCGTCGCGGTCCTCCTGTAAGTTGCCCTTTAGGCCGAGGTAGCCGTTGGAAATGGTGAAGACGCTGTTGTGCTGCGCGAGCGTATGCGCGTCGTGACGAGTGTTGGTAATGACCCAGTTGTCCCCCGTGCTCATCTTGTCACTTCCTCGGGGAGCAGCAGGTTGTGAACAAGGATCAGTTCCGGCAGACCGCCGCGGATGACGATCGTGGCCGCAGAGTAGTCTTGGTGAGAAGTATCCCGATTCGGCAGTGCGACCGCGCAACCGACTCCCGCCGCCCGCAGTGCGATGATGCCGGGTTCCGTGTCCTCAAGTCCCACGCAGAAACGGTACTCTGACTTGGGAACGGACATCTGGCAGAGCGCGAGACTATACAGGTCATGGTGGGGCTTGAGCCGGTGCTCGCAAGCGTCGGAGGCATTCACGAAGGCGTCGAAGACGGCGTGGTAGTCTTCCAGATGAGCAGTGATCTGGTCTTTCCGCGCCGCCGAGATGGGCCAGTTCCGCACGCGCTGGGCCACCAGGCGAACCACCTCGGGCATGACCACCTCGGCTTCGTAGCGGATCGACGCGGTGACCAGCGCGAGTTTCGCCGGCTGACGCCGAAAACGCGCCGCGAGGCGGGCGAATCGTGGCCCGTACGCGTCCAGCTCGGCGGGGGTGTAGCCAAGCTGCGGGTGAGCGAGCAGTTCACCGCGCAGCAGCTCGTATGGACCGTCGGTCTCGTTGCCAAGCCAGCCCTTGATCAGCGCGAGGAACACGCCGTAGCCGGGCATGGGCTCTACCAGGCGTTGGCCGCTTTGGCCCAGCAGCTCACGGCTCAGCCGTCCGCCCTCGCCGCGCTCGATAAGTTGGAGGATCGCGTGATAGCGCGCGTAATAGATGTCCAGTGCGGCACTGACCAGCACCCCGGAATGGTCACACCGAAACGCTCGCTCAAAACGGCGTACGAACGGGGCAACAAGTTGGCCCACATTGTCAGCGCTTACGGTGCCGCTCTGAGTCACTTCCCGGAACCCGCGCTCGTCCGGCAGGTCGCCCAGACCACAAGCTTGCGCGTTGCGGGTAACATCGCGCACGCGCTGCGCGTCGCGCACGTTGGCCAACGTCCAGCAGACCGCTTCGATGAACGCCTGGCGCAACGCCGCGTAATCCAACTGATCGCGGTAGCGCGTGACGAGGAACTCGGTGTGGCGGAAGTTGCTGTTGCCGATCACGTATGGGTGATCGAGCTGCTCGTCGAGCCCGGGCCAGGTGGCGGGGTCCATTCGACCGGTGAATCGCCGCACCATGTATTCCAGGGCGTGCAGGGCGAGCGGTTCGGTCGTCGTGCTGGTGCCGTCCATATCGACGGCGAAGGCGACGATCCGCTCCAGCGGCGGCGCGACGCGCGGAGCGAGCGGATACAGCTCGTACGGCGAAGAAACGTATTCGAGGTTGCGTACTTGGGCGAACTCGGTGACGCCAAGCTGATCTGCCAGGTGGCGTATCTCCTCACTGGTCTCCTCGGCGTTCAGGTACCGGGCTAGCTTTTCCACGATCGCACCAAGTACGGAAGCCAACAACAGGGCGGTCTCGCCAAGCTCGATTCGTACACCGGCGGCAAGACGTGGTCAACGCCGTCGGCCAGCAGCATCGGAAACACCCCCGACCGGCGACGCGACGGCCGGCATGTCCGATCTACGAAGACGCATCACCGCCAGCGCGACGGTCGGGTAGGGAGCCGGTACGGATTCTGTCCAGCTCGGCCAGGAAGGCGGTGGCGCGGCGCTTCTGTTCGTGTTCCTGCCGCACGCGCTCGGAGAGGTAGCGCTGGCCTTTGATGTCAGAGCTTTGGAGCGAATCCGCCCACGCGCGGACTTGGCGCGAGATCGATTCGGCGAGCGATTTCAAATCTGAGATCTGAGATTTGAGATGGTCGAAGTACGGCAGCCGCTCGAGCAGAATGAGCATCGAGCGCACCTCCCCCGCCGAGCCGCGCGCAATGTACAAGAACGTCAGCAACTCCTGCGTCGTGCCGCGCTCGAAGCCCTCGGCTATGTTGTTGCTGATCGACGTCGCCGCCCGCTGGAGCTGGCTGCGCAGATCGCCTTTCTGATTGAAGCTCCGATCCTCAACGAGCGTGAAAACCCGCTCGGCAAGCTTGATCGCGGTCTGCCAGACGGGCAACTCCTCGAAGCGGTTGTACTTCATGTTGTCACCTCCGGCCGAGGTCTCTTGTCTGAAATCTCAAATCTCAGATTCCTCACCGAATGCCTTCCCATTCTACCCTCAATGCGTACGTAGCCAACGATTGGGTCCTGTACCACCGCGGCTTCGCCGAATGCGGCCCGGCTTGTTTCTGCGTACCGCCACCGTACGATGCACGCTCGGCAGAGGGAACGCGGCTGGCCCCGAGGCGAGACGGCGGCATGTCGAACGAGGTCAACCGGAGGCCCATGCCGAATGCACGGCTTACGGTAGCCCTGGCGATCAACAGCGCGCCCGAACCCGCGCAGGGCTATTACCAGCTCAGAGCGCGTACTCGTTCCATCGTCGTGTCACGACTTCCTTGATCTGTGGCGACATCTCGATCTCGTCCGGCCAGTCGCGGATTTGGCCTTCGCCGGGGATTTTGCGGGTGGCGTCGATGCCCATCTTGCTGCCGGCACCACAGACGGGGGCGGCGTGGTCGAGGATGTCGAGCGGGCCGTCGACGAACATGATGTCGCGCTTGGGGTCCACGTTGCTGCAAAGCTGGAAGAGCACCTCGTCCTGGTCGTGCACGTCCACGTGCTCGTCTACCACGACGATGATCTTGGTGAAGGCCATTTGGCCGGCACCCCAGATCGCACTCATCACTTGACGAGCGTGGTATGGGTATTCCTTCTTGATCTTCACGAACGCGCAGTTGTGGAAGCAGCCGAAGGTCGGCAGATCGTAGTCGCTGATGTCGGGGATCAGCATCTGCAACAGCGGCAGGAAGATCCGCTCGGTGGCCTTGCCAAGCCAGTAGTCTTCCTGCGGCGGCTTGCCGACGATCGTCGCGGGGAAGATCGGCTTGCGCCGGTGGGTGATCGCCGTCACGTGGAAGCGCGGGTAGTAGTCGGCGAGTGAATAGAAGCCGGTATGGTCACCGAAGGGGCCTTCGAGGATCAGGTCTTCGTCGGGATCGATGTAGCCCTCGATGACGATCTCCGCCGTCGCGGGCACCTCGATCCGCGGCTGCGTGACACAGGGGACCAGCTCGATGCCGCTGCCTTGGAGGAATCCGGCAAACAGGGCTTCGTCCACATCGGGCGGCAGCGGGGCGCTGGCCGCGTACGGGATGACCGGCGGGCCGCCCAACGCGATCGCCAGCGGCATGCGCTCCCCGCGGGCCTTGTATTTGCGGTAGTGTCGGGCACCGTCGTGGTGCACGTGCCAGTGCATGGCGGCGAGCTTCGGCTCGAAGATTTGCACGCGATACAGGCCGATGTTGCGGTCGCCGGTGTCCGGGTCTTTGGTGAACACCGCACCGAGCGTGATGTAACGTCCGCCGTCCTGCGGCCAACATTTCAGTGCCGGCAAAGTGGACAGATCCGCGTCGTCGGTGTGGACCACCTCCTGGCAAATGCCGCGTTTGACGATCTTCGGCGGCAGGCTGCCGAGCTGGGCCAGCTCCGGCAGCTTCTTGATCTTCTGCATGAGCGTGGTGGGCATCTCGGGCCTGATGAGGGCTTTGACGCGCTCGGCGAGGTGCTCGAAGCTCTTGGCCCCGAGCACCAGGCACATGCGCTCTTTCGTCCCATAGGTGTTGATGAGCACGGGGATGTCGGAGCCCTTGACGTTCTCGAACAACAGGGCCGGGCCGCCGGCCTTGGTAACGCGGTCGGTGATCTCGGTGATTTCGAGTTCCGGATCGACTTCGACGGAAATCCGGCGCAGCCAGCCACGCCGTTCGAGCTCGGCGACGAACGTCTGCATATCGGGTGCGGGC
>JAUWXH010000375.1 GCA_030616465.1 Planctomycetota bacterium
CGTCGCCCCATCTCCGGCGTCAGTTCGGCCATGAACTGCGCCAGCGAACGCTGAAGTGCTCGAAGCTTCCCTGCTTTCATGCCCCCAGCATGCCCGCCGGTCCAACCCTTGTCAATAGAGACTTAACGGAGTAGTACTAGGCACGCTGCGGGCCACTCTCAACAGGCTATGGGCGTGGTGGGAGGTAAGGGCTTCCCCATTCGAGGCCGTGGAACGATCGGAGACGGTTCCATCCGCGATTGACGGACACTTGCTCAACCGCGAGCAGGGCGCGTTGATTCAGGCGTCAGACACCTTCTTCGTCGCCGGGTCGCACACCCGCCACCGTTCCGCTTGACATCCACGTTGACGTGTCTAGAATCTCTAGTAAGGCCTCCGCGCCGCCCCCGCGCTGACCGCCCGCTAGGTCCGGATAACGAAGGTGCTCCAATAAGGGGGGCGCGCAGTTGAGCAACTTGAACGCCTTCGCGAATACGAGCCGTCACACGCGCTTCGCGGATGACGCCGGACGCCATGAGAGCACAACGGCCGCACTCGCCCACAAGCGGTGGACTCGATTTGGCATAAATCCGGCATAGCACTTTCGCGGCCGCTGTAACCTCTTGCTAATGAACCGGTTACAGCGACCGCGTGCGTGAACGGAGAGGGAGGGATTCGAACCCCCGAGAGCTTTCACTCTACCGGTTTTCAAGACCGGCGCCTTCAGCCACTCGGCCACCTCTCCAAGGCTGGGTGTATCTTCAACGCTTGCACGCTCTGCCGCAACCACGTGGACCGGCGGGGACGCCTTCCATCGAGTCTTCACGCGCGTCGCGGGTGGGGCCGGCCCGCTCCGCGCGGGACACCCTGCCCCCTGGCCCGATGATGAGGGGCAGCCAAGACCGCACGCTACGCTCGCCGAGAGGGGGGCGCCTCGCTCTGTCTGTTGGGGTGCTTTTCAAGTCGCCGTTGACGCACGGCCGGGCGGGAACGTATAGTCCGCTGCTGGTCCGTCTTGGCAGCCCCCATCGTCTAGAGGCCCAGGACACCGGCTTTTCAAGCCGGCGACACGAGTTCGAATCTCGTTGGGGGCGTTCCTTGTTGCCTGGAGGCTCACTGGTCTCTGGGCGCGGCTGGCGCGCTCCGCCCGTTTCCGAGCGCTTACGCCGGCTCATCGAACCGGAGCTTGACCCCGATCTTGAACGCGCCGACTGTCTGCGTGCAATGGACTACTGTCCCAAAGACTGTGATGGTCTGATCGCCGAAGTAGAGCTCGATGGCCAGCGGCGTTTGTAGCGGGACCTGCTCGCGGCTGCGGAGCATGAGTCCGTCGTTGGAGATGTCCAGCACCGAGCATGTGCGCGCGTTCGACGCCTCGCTGGAGTCGGCGTGCCTCGAGAAGGCCACTCTGGTAGGCCCCTGCACGTGGTAGCGGAGCTGGCGACGTCGCATAAGTGATGCCGCCGCGCCCGACCCGTGTTGTGCGACGAGCTGCGTCCATTGCTCGGGAGTGATGGGCTGGTACTCGGTTTGTTGGCTCACGTCCATGGTCTGGCACTCCGTGTCGGCCCGGCGGACAGCCTTCCCTCGCTGTTCTCGGCCGGCCGGGACTCGATCTTGAGGAAACCGGCCCCGGCGTAATCGCCAACCGGCATGGCCGATAAATGTTCCGCTCGCGCGTCGGGACGGGGCCGCGCGGAGCGGCTCACGCCGGACGCGCGGCCCCGCGCGTCAGCAGCCGTTGGAGGACGACGAAGACGAGCAGTAGCAGGCCGATGGCGACCTTGGTCAGGCCCGCACTGAAGTCCTCGTAGGTCATTGCGTTGAGGATGATCCCGATGATCAGCACGCCGATCAGCGTGCCGAAGACCGCCCCTACGCCGCCGGTCAGCAACGTTCCGCCCACGACCACGGCCGCGATGGCGTCCAGCTCCAGCGCGATGCCTTCGATATGGCTGCCGCTTGACAGCTCGAGCGTCAGCACCACCCCGGCCAGCGCCGCGCAAAACCCGCTCAACCCGTAAATCCAGGCTTTGGTCCGCCCGACCGGCAGGCCCATCAGCAACGCGGCTTCCTCGTTGCCGCCCAGCGCGTAAACGTTACGGCCGAAGCGCGTGAACAGCGAGGTGTAAGCCCCGATTAGCACCACAGCCAGGAACAAGATCGCGGTGATCGGCAGGAAAACGGTCTCCGGCAGTTCGGGAGCGCCCAGCGGGATCGCGAGCATGGCCAGCCATTCGTGCTGCGGGTGATAGATCGCCACCGATTCGAGGTGGATCAGGAACCCCAGCCCACGCGCAAAGAACATCCCCGCCAGCGTGACGATGAACGGCTTGATCCCCGTGAAGCGAATGATACAGCCCATCCCCAACCCGACGGCCGTGCCCAAGGCTAAAGCGGCGGGAATGGCCAGCACCGGCGGCCAGTGGCACTCCATGATCAGCACGCCGATCACCACGCTGGAAAGGCTCATCATCGCCCCCACGGACAGATCGATGCCGCCCGAGAGGATCACGAACGTCATCCCGACCGCGACGATCCCCAGTACGGAGTTGTTGCGCAGCAGGTTGATGAACACTTGCAGCGTGAAGAATCCGTCGTCGCCGTAGCGCAACGCCGCCACCCCGTACAGCGCGACCAGGGCGGCCACGCTGGCAAGCAACGGTCGATGTCGGCGTGGGATTCTCATGCGCTTCTCGCTGTTCGTCGTCCGAGGCGGTTCCAGACTGGGTCGAGCGCGCGGGCCTGCAACAGGCAAACCACGATTGCTACGACGGCTTTGATGATCAACGTGTGCTCGGTGATGACACCGCGCATCTGGAGCATGACGGTCAGCGTCTGCATGATCGCGGCTCCCACGAGCGAGCCGAGCAGGTACGGCCGCCCGCCGGTCAGCGCGGTGCCGCCAATTACCACCGCCAAAATCGCGTCGAGCTCCAGGTACAGCCCGCAGTTGGCCACGTCGGCCTCTTTGATGTCGGCCGTCGCGATCAGCCCCGCCACACCCGCGCACAACCCGGCGAAGCTGTACGCCAGCAAGCGGATGGCGTGCACACGCAGCCCGCACAGCCGTGCGGCCCGGGCATTGCTGCCCACCGCTTCGATGTATAGACCGAGGGCCGTCTTGCGCAGTACCAGCAGCACCAGCAGGGCCACGCCGATCACGATGAAGATCGGCACCGGCAACCCGAGCACCGCCCCGGTGCCGACGAACTCGAACGCGGGCACCTCGAAGCGTACCTTCTGGTCTTGGGTCAGCGCCAGGGCGATCCCGCGGCCCATCACCAGCAGGACC
>JAUWXH010000470.1 GCA_030616465.1 Planctomycetota bacterium
GGTCGCAGCGCCCGGCGTTTCTTGCGCCAGCGCTCACGGAGGCCGCCGAAATCGGTGCCGGCCTTCGGTGCACCCGTCTGTCGTCGCTTGAAGCTTGCCGTCCAACACGGCCGATAAGCCGAGTGGGCCGGCTCGCTTCCCGACACAATGGGTTGCGGACCGGCGCAATCGCTGCTGGCGTGACGCGCGCGACAAGGCATGAACGACAAGACTGCTCTCATCACCGGCATCAGCGGGCAGGACGGCTTCTACCTGTCCGAGCTCCTGCTGAGCGAGGGATACCGTCTGCACGGCATCCGGCGGCGGTCCGGCTCGTTCCCGTCCTCACGCGTCGAGCATCGCCCGGGCAACCACGGCACGCCCGGCGTCGATGTCCACCTGCACGTGGGGGACCTACTCGACCCGATTGGTCTGCGGCGGATCATCAGCGAGGCGCAGCCGACCGAGGTGTACAACCTCGCCGCCCAATCGCACGTCCACGCCAGCTTCGAGGACCCGATCTACACGGCCCAGGTCGTGGCGATGGGGACGCTGAACCTGCTGGAGGCGTTGCGGGACTATCGAGACGGAACCGGGCGGGAGGTCCGCTTCTATCAGGCCTCGAGCAGCGAGATGTTCGGCAAGGCGCGCGAAGCGCCACAGAATGAGCGGACCCCCTTACGGCCGCGAAATCCGTACGCATGTGCCAAGGTGCACGCGTTCTGGCAGACTGTTACGTACCGCGAAGCGTACAACTTGTTCACCTGCAACGGGATTCTGTACAACCACGAGTCGCCCCGACGCGGTGAGAACTACGTGACGCGGAAGATCACACGGGCGGCGGCCCGGATCAAGCTCGGCTTGCAGGAGCACCTCTATCTCGGCAACCTCGACGCCCGGCGTGATTGGGGCTTCGCCGGCGATTACGTTCGAGCCATGTGGCTGATGCTGCGGCAGGACGAGCCGGAAGACTACGTCGTCGCGACCGGACAGACGCACAGCGTGCGCGAGTTGCTCGACGAGGCGTTCGGCCTGCTCGATCTCGATTGGCACGACTACGTGCGCAGCGACCCACGCTATATCCGCCCGACGGAGCCCACATTGCTGTGCGGCGACGCCTCCAAGGCCCGCACCCAGCTCGGCTGGAGGCCGACGGTGACGTTCGCGGAACTGGTGCGCATGATGGTTGAGGCCGACCTGCAAGCCGCCGAACGCGATCGCACCCTCACCGAAGCGGGCTACACCGTCTAGGCATATCGGCCTTCAGACCTTGGCATGGCTGTAGCAGGGGCACCTTGCCCCAGGTTGCGCAGCAGGGCCAGGTGCTCCGCGGCGCAGCGGTTCCAGTCGAACCGGGCGGCGCGCTCGTGGCCGCGGCGGCGAAGGTCGCCGCGCATGGTTGCGTCGTCCAGAATGGTGCTGAGCGTTTCGGCCCAGGCGTGAGGGTCGTCGTCGCAGAGGATGGCGGCATCGCCGGCGGTTTCCACGATGCCCTCGGCTTTCGACGCAACCACTGGGCAGCCCAACTGCATGGCCTCGACCAGCGGCAGACCGAAACCCTCGAAGCGGCTGGGGAACGCCATCAGCTCAGCGGTACGGTACAGCCGGATCAACTCTTCTTGCGACACGCAGCCGAGGAAGCGTACGCGGTCGGTCAGGCCGAGTTCGCTGGTGAGTTTCCGCAGCACGTCGCCGCGCTGGGAGAGCATACCCGTCAGGACCAGGTGCTCGTTGCGTCCGCGTTCGGCCAGCAGCGCCGCGGCACGCAGCAGCGTTTCGTGATTCTTGTGCGGCCAGTCGGCAGCCGGGTAGAAGACGAAGGGGCAACCCGCGCCTGCGTCGCTCGCCGCTCGCACCTTGTCCGTCGCGGGCGGGATTTCGTCTTCGGGAAACCCGCCCGCGGGGACGACATGAAGCCTATTTGGGTCGGCACCGACCTTCTCCTGCAGACCCTTGGCGGAGAAGTCCGTGTACGTGATCACCGCATCAGCCAGTGCCACGGACTCGGGAATCCGCTGCCGCCGCCAGGCCAACTGCTCCGGCGGGAAGTACTCGGGGAAGTACTCGTGCTGGATGTCCGGCACGTGTAGCGCGACCGGCAGCGGCAACGGGCGCGGGTAGAAGAATGAGAGCGGAAAGTAGACCACGTCGAGCGCCGCACGCTCCAGCAGTCGCAGGTTCCAGGCCGCGTAGCCGTCGCCATAGTGCTGCTCCGGGTTTTCGACCACGGCCTCGACCTTGGGGTGAGCGCAGAGTGCGTCGCAAGCCGGTTCGGCCGCCAATTCAGGCCGCAGGAACAGCACCAACCGCTCGTCGCCAAGCTGCGGAACCAGGTGTCGGAGCAGCCGGCGGACAAAGATCCCCTGCCCGCCGACCTGGCCGGGCTTCAGCGACAGGATTTGGATCCCGATGCGCATGCGGGCTTTCCTCAACGGCGTATCTAACGTGAGCAGACGGCGGGGACAAGCTCTACCGATGGTAGAGCCGTTCGGGGCCGACGGCTATAGTGCCCGTTCGCGAACGCCATACGTTTCAAGCAGGAGCGAGGGATCCAGATGCAGCAAACGCCGCTGAACGCCTTTCATCGCGAGTGCGG
>JAUWXH010000451.1 GCA_030616465.1 Planctomycetota bacterium
GCAGGCGGTCAGCGAGCTCGGCCTCAGTGCGCGGGCGCACGACAAGGTGCTGCGGGTGGCCCGCACGATCGCCGATTTGGCGGGGGAGGAACAGGTCAAAGCCGTCCATCTCTCCGAGGCCATCCAATACCGCCGGCTGGATCGGAGCCTCTGACAATCGAGGGTGACACAGTCCAGCGTCGCGATGAGGTTTCCCCCACGGCCGGAGTTGTTCTGCGTGATACCGGACCATGCCACGCAACCCCGTCGACCACACGGACTGTGTTGGATGGCGAACGGCCAACAGAACGCGCCCCTCTCTGGTGTATCCTCACTTGGGATACACGAGCGAGAACAAGGGGCGTGTCATGAGCGTGGCCAACGATGGCCGCTGATCGGCCGGGCCACGGTCAACGGCCCGCAGCAACGCCTTGATCTGGCTCGCCGGATGCAGACCGCGTTGCAGTGCGCGGCGGCTCCCGCTGGGCCCGCGACAACGTCCCGCGCGGCAGCCGGACCGTCGTTGGTTTGCCCGATTCCGACGCCGTACGTGCCGAACACGTCTCCGAAGCCATCCACTCCCGCCGGCCCAATCGACAGTCGTAGAACCTTTTCACCTGGGAGGGACGCCCGGCCGCGCGCCAGTTGCGCCGTGTGTTCTGAAGTCTCATGGAGCGGCCGTCAGGATTCGTTGGCGGGCTCTCGGAGTCAGCGTGTGATTCGCCGAAGGTGCTCGCCGCTGTCGATCTGGTGGAGCAGCTCACGGTCTTGGATCGCCCTCTCGGCTGCCGACGGGATGAAAAGCGTGAAGCCGGAATGCAGCAGGTGAGCGTGATCGCAGATGTCCTGTAGGGCGAACCGATGCACGGTCGACGGCATCAGCGGATGCGGTGTCGAGTAGGCCGCCGAGATGACGTGCTGCGGAGGATAGAACCGGAGCAGATGCGATCGCAAACGCTCGAAACGCACCGGTTTGGAGACGCGCATCGTATGCAAGGTGGTTTCCACGCAACCGATCTGCCAGATCAGGGCGTGTACGTCGGGCTGCAACGGTCGACGACGCAGCAGCAGATCGGTGGCTTCGTACATTTGCATCCCCGCCACGCAAGGGTCCACCATTAGTTCCGCAAACAGGCAGTCCATGGCTGAGATGCCCGGCAAGACCAGCACTTCTAGAGCCAGCAGGTCGGCCATGTCTCGAATCAGAAACGGCGCGTACGCGCCAACAATCGGATGGCCATGCATGGCGAAAGTGACCGGCGGGTGGTCCAATGCTGCGTCCAGCACGCGAGCGGCCATATGGTGGTATGCGTTCAGTCGCTGCCCATATTCCTTGTAGCTGGTCTCGAATAGCGAGGTGACCCGCGGACAGAGGCTTTCGAGGTGCGTCCGGGTCGCGACGCCGGTATCGACATAGAGCACCTCGTTCGAGCGGCGGATCGCCCGCTCGGTTTCGCGCGTGATCTGGTCGATGTTCAAGACGCCAAGCCCGACGATGTAAATATCAACCACGGTCGTCCCCTGTTTGCAGGGCGTGGATCAACTCGAGCAGCTTCTCGTAGCGTCGGCTGGCGTCGCTCGCTCGAACCGCCCGCGCGGCAGCCTTCGCCGCCGCCGATTCGGTGCGATGATTCCACGGCGAACCCGCCAACGCTTGAGTCGGCCCCTGGGTCGACGGCTGCTCTTCTTCCGTGCCGGCGGCGAACGGGTGGATCGAAGCGAGATAAGCCACCTTCAGCCCCGCTTCTTGCGCGTCGACAACCGTCGGCGTGATGCGGATGATCCATGTGACCTCCGGCAGCGCGGGGTCACTGCGTCTCCCGGAATGTTCGCGGCTTTCTGCGTCGGATCTCTTCGAGTCGTGATCGGCGGGCCACGGATGAAGGGAGGCCGCGTACGCAACGTTCGACGGCGAGTCCGGCTGTTGCGCAGGATGGGCAACCAGTTGCAGCAACAACTTGACTTCCGGCAGGGTGGGAAGCGAGGATTCGGCTGTCTTGGAAAGCCCGTCTTTCGTTGGATGCTCGACGCGCGCTTCGCCGTACGCAGCGGCCTCGCCCAGCAGCCCGAGCAGGCGGTCGTCGCGGCTGCGTAGGATCTCCTGTTCCTTCTCGCTAAGGTCATATCCCTCAAAGGCGCGTTGCGGATCGGCCATCGCCAGCCCGCGAAACGCCTCGTCCAATACCGTCCGAATCAGAAAGTCAGCCGCCGACCCACGTGTCATTTAGCGAATCCTTGTGTGGCAACTTCCGATCGCGCTGTCCGTATGATTACGCCAGACGAGCGCGTATTCAACGGTCTGGCCGACGGGGCATCCATTGAGGAACAGGTCAAAGCCGTCCATCTCTCCGAGGCCATCCAATACCGCCGACTGGATCGCGTGGGCTGAGAAGCGTCGCCGGTTGACTGTGGGCTCGGCCGGGCAAGTTGAGCGTTATCGGCACTGCCGGGGGCCCAAGAAACTTTGTGGTTGCCATATTACGTCCAACGGCCCATAATGAAGCGGTACGAGTGATGGGTGGGCGTGGCGGCCCCGGTGGGCCGTCGGCCGTCGCGGGTCACCAAATTCGCTCGGCTACAATCACGAGGAAGGATTGTGCGCGGCGGACGCGTGTCCGGACGAAAGAATCCGGCCAGCGAGCTGCCCGGTTCGGGGGCGCGGCGCGCCGCGTGAGGCCATGCGTTGTCCGCGTGGTGTATTGTGGACGTGGGATGAGC
>JAUWXH010000241.1 GCA_030616465.1 Planctomycetota bacterium
CGAACCGCAACGTCATCCCCAGGCCGCTGCAACCCTCGCACGCGCCGTAGGGTGAGTTGAAGCTGAACGCCCGCGGCGAAAGCTCGGGCAAGCCGACCCCACAGGCCGTACACGTGTGCCGCTCGCTGAAGACCTCGTCGATCCAGGTCTCGGCATCGGCAGGTTGCGCATGGTGGGCATCCGCGGCGCGACTGACGATGACGGTCCCCTCGCCGAGCGAGAGGGAAAGTTCGATCGCATCGGCCAGGCGGTGGCGTAGGTCGGGCCGCAGCACGAGCCGGTCCACGACCACGTCGATGTCGATCCCCGCCGATCCGCTTCGGGCACGCTTGCGCGCGGCGGGAAGCTCGGCCAGGTCCTGAACGTCGCGCAGCTCGCCGTTGATGCGTGCCCGCACGAAGCCCTCGCGCTGGATTCTGCGTAGCACGGGCCGCTGGTCGCCCAAGTGCCCCCGTGCCAGCGGAGCCAGCACCATGACGCGCGCGTCAGCCGGGTATGCCAACACCGCGTCCACCATCTGATCGACTGTGCGCCGATAGATGCGCCGACCACACTTGGGACAGTGCGGCCGACCCACGCGCGCAAACAGCAGCCGCAGAAAGTCGTAAATCTCCGTGGTCGTGGCGACGGTGGAACGCGGATTGGCGGCGGCGGCCCGTTGCTCAATCGCCAGCGTCGGCGGCAAACCCTCGATCCGCTCCACATCCGGCTTGCCCACCTGCTCGAGAAACAGCCGGGCGTGCACGCTGAGGGATTCGACGTACTTGCGTTGTCCCTCGGCGTAGATCGTGTCGAAGGCCAGGCTGCTCTTACCCGAGCCGCTCAGCCCGGTCACCACCACGAGCTGATCGCGCGGAATGTCCACATCGATGTTCTGCAGGTTGTGCTGCCGGGCACCGACGACACGAATGAGCTTTTTTTCCACGCTGTCTGCCTCGTCCTGCGACGACCGCGGGCGGCAACCCGCCTTCCCAACCCCGGGCACACGCCTGATGCCTGCCCCATCCCTTCAACGGTCGCAGACGGACCGCCCGACAATGCCTAATCCCTCATTCTAGCACATTTGGCCGCGAATGGGACGGGAGCTTTTCAGGCCGCGTCCCGCGGGTGCATGACAGTTCTGGCGTCGGGCTGGTCGGCTTCAGCCGGGCTTGGTACCCCGGCAGTCTGAAAGCCCGGCTAAAGCCGGCTCCGGCGCGGATATCAGGGCACGGGTCTTCGGCCCACCGACTGAAGTCGGTGGCAAAAGGCGACCGACTGAAGTCGGTCCTCCGTCTGCTGACACCCCCCGCCGAGAGTATCACACGCCGCGGTCCCTCGGGCACGGTCGCCTGTGGCCGGGTGGCTTGGCGCGCTGCCGAGGTCGGGGCATACTCACGCACGAACCGGTATTTCAGGCCCCCTCGCGTGAGAGGGATCGGAAGCATAGGCGCGGTTCCGGAGGAGCCTCAGCAACGGGAGAGCAGCGACCATGTGCCATCACAATAGTTGTTCCTGTTACGGACTGGACGGTGAGATCTCGCGGCGGGGGTTTCTGGTCGCGGCGGCCGGCACGACGATGGCCGGTGGATTCCTGCTGCGCGCCGCGACAGCAGCGGAGGCGGCCCAGACCGTTCAGGCCGAGCCGCAAAGCGAGTGGCCCGACGTGTGCGTGGCCTATGTGCGGCCCAAGGAAAAATACTGGCTCGGCTGGCCGGGTACCGCGTGGGAAGTCAGCCGTTACAAGGCTTTTCTGACCGAGAGCCGTAATCTGCTGACCAAGTTCGGCCGGGACCTCAAGGTCCGCGTCAACTTCGAGCCCGAGCCGCTCTACGACGGCGCCGCGGTGGACAAGTTCATCGCGAAGATCAAAGCGACCAAACCCAAGGGCGTCGTCGTCTTCCCGCTACATATGTACCAGTGGAAGCTGATCGACAAAATCGCCCACGCGGGCCTCCCGACCATCATCTTCGCCGGTCTCGGCGTGTGCTTCACCGGGCACATCCAAAACATTTCGCGGCTGCCGGGCGTCTATCTGGCCTCCTCACCGGACTTTGAGCTAAACCCGGTCCGCTTCGGGTTGAAGATGATTCGCACCGCCCACGACGTGCGGCGGACACGGATCGCCGTGCTGGCGGGCGATAAGACCAAGGACGAAGTCCTGGAACCGTTCGGGCTGAAGATCCGCCGGCTGCCGCGAAAACGGTTCGCCGACACGTTGAAGACGATCGAGGAAACGCCCGAAGTGGTCGCTTTGGCCGAGGAGTACCAGAAGGCCGCCGAGAAAACCGTCGAACCCTCGCGCGCCGATCTGATCAACGCTTCCAAGAACTACTTCGCGTCGCTGAAGATCCTCAAGGAGGAGGACTGCAACGGCATCACCATGGACTGTCTCGGCGCGGTGTTCGACCGCAAAATCCCCTGTCCGCCGTGCATGGCCTGGTCAAAGTTCCTCGACGCCGGCATACCGGCGATCTGCGAGGCGGACATCAATGCGGTGATGTCAAACACGCTGTGCTGCAAGCTGCTCGACAAGCCCGGCTTCATGCAGGACCCCGTGCCCGAGACCGTCCACAACACACTCATCGGCGCCCACTGTGTATGTGCCACGCGGCTCAACGGCTATGGCCAACCGCGCGAGCCGTTCATCCTCCGCAGCCACTCTGAGTCTGACATCGGGGTGTCGTTGCAGGTTCTGTGGCGTCCGGACCAGGAAGTCACGCTCATGCAGTTTGACGGGCCGGGCAAGATGATTCTCGGCAAGGGCAAGGTCTTGCGGAACTTCGACACCCCGCCGGCCGGCGGTTGCCGCACCTCCGTCGAGCTGGCCATCGACGGACCGCCCGACACGCGCGACACAAAGGGCTTCCACCAGCTCTTCATCTACGGCGACCACATGCGCGACTTCCAGGCCTACGGCCAGATGTACGGCATCGCCACCGAGCACGTATAGCGCCTGGTACGACAACGCTGGAAACCGCCAAGACGCCAAGAGCGCCACGGCCGCCAAGAGGCTCTGAGCGAGCGTAGGGTGTCAACGCCGCCTGGCAGGGACACCGACCGTTGCTATTCACCGGTTAAAAACCGGTGCCACAACGAGATGGGGGTACCGGGCGCTACAGCCGCGCTGGTGTGCGGGCCGTCTCGAGCTGTAGCTTGGGGGCGGTTCGGCGACGACGGCGACGACGCTTCTTGACGATCCCCAGACGCGGGGCGTTCGGCTCCCGCGGCGGCAACTCGCTGGCCAACGCCAGCACGTCGTGGGCCGAGCCGGCAAATGCGTCCGCCCCGACCTCCCGCCAAAGCCCGTCCACCCGGTTGAACACCCCGCCGGAAAGCACGATGTTCATCGTCGGGCACACGCCGATATCGCGGATCAGATCGATCAGCCCGCGCACCGCCGGGACGGCCTGCGGGCCCGCGCCGAACAGCAGCAAAACGTGGGGACGCAACTCGCCGACCATGCTGAGCAGCTCGTCGTGCGGCACGTTCCCGCCGATGAAACAGACCTGCCACCCGTCGGCCTGAAACAGGTCGGCCACCATCTGGGCTCCCAGCTCCTCGCCAAACTCAGCGACGCAGGCGACCAGGACGCACTTGCCGTTCGGGGGCAGTTTGGGCAGATGGGCCTGCAACTGGTCGGCCACTGTGCGGTTGATTCGGCAGGCCATGTTCTCAACGGCGGCGTTGATGCGGTCGTCGCGGTAGAGCCGATCGACCTGGGCCATGGCCGGCCAGACGACGTCCTGGATCAGCCGCTCGGCAGCCCAGCCGTTCGCGATGGCCTCGTGAATCAGGTTGAAGCACTCGGACCGGCGGCCGCCCAGCAGGGGCTGCAGATAGCGAATCAAAAGGGGCTCCGACATGGACGGCCTTCCTCGAAAACGCCTGTCCTCTGCCGTGGTTCCACACGGACCCCAGGGGGGCGTGACAGGCAATTACGAACGAAGCCGGCGCATCCATGTCGCCGGGGACGGGTCTGCGATCGCTCGGGTTGTGCCCTGTTTCCGGGAGCACCCCACCACCGCTCGCACCGCATTAATCGATCCAACGGCGGGAGGTTCTTGAGCAGTCCGAGCCGCCAAATTCGGCCGCGGGGATCACCGCGGACACACGCGGACCGGCAGCCGGTGAGAAATCCCACGCGCGAGGTCGGTGGTCAAGTTTTCTCGGAACCCCGGCCGGCGAAGGCACTCACCCGGCCCGCGGCCGAGGCGCCGCTTCTGCGCCGCGGCGCGGCCGGCTTGACACCGAAAGCAGCGGGTATTACTTAGGTTTCGCACCGGCGTGGCCCGCCGGCGGGCGGCAGAAAGGATGTCCTATGCGACGATACCGGTATGTGATTCACGGGCTTTCGACGGGCGGCATCTCCCTGGGCATCTTGCAGGCCCTGGGAGGCATTGACTACAACGGGCTCTGGTCCGGCTTCCTGACGACGCTGTTGGCGATGCTGGTTCAGCTGTTTGTCACGGTGCTGTTCGGCGTCGATCCGGCCGAGATGCTCTAGTTCACCGACCAGTTCGGCGGACTCGGCCTGGGGAGCTTATTCCTCTAGCGGGACGCGAAGGAGCCCCACAAGCAGAGTGAC
>JAUWXH010000432.1 GCA_030616465.1 Planctomycetota bacterium
CGGCGTGTACCACGTCGCCCTCCGCCGGTCGCACCAACTCAAGCCGCGTCGCGGTCGGCGGAGGCACGTCCGCCCCGAAGAATCGCGCCAGCGAGGGCAGGATCGGCTTGGGCGCGAGGGCGGCGTAGATCACCCAGGCGACCGCGACCGCGAGCAAGGCCCACCCGGCCTTCCGCGATACACGCGGCTGGGCGGGTGCGGTTGCCGAGGCCGCGCGCAACGCGTCGGCAGCCTGCCGGGCCGCCCCTTCACACGCGTAAGCGGTCTCGGAACGGCGTCGAACGAGCAGCGCGTTGACCACGGCGTTGTGCCGAATGCCCCACACCCGCTCCAGGTGGCGGGCGACGAAGAGCCACCCCAGCCGGCGGAAGAGCGTCAGCGCCAGGAGCGTAATAAGCGTCAGGCCGAAGCCGAGCGCCCACAGCAGGGCGGTCCCAACGATGACGGGTCGCGGGAGGCCGCCGGGCCAGGCGTGGTCGGCGGCGATCACGAGGAGCGGGACGGGCACAGCCGCCGCGGCGGCAGCGACCAACCGGGCCAGCAGCCGACCGCGGGTCAGCCGCCAACGGTGCGCGCTGAGGGCCGTCTCGAGCGCCGCCTCTGGATGTCCGGCGTCGTTCACACCGCACCCCATGGTTAGATCGGCCGGCGGCTGGGTGCCGATCGAGCGCTCGACAGCCCGGCCGGCGCCGACCTCATGATTATAGCAGCGCGGGCAGAGCGGGGGTGTTTGACGAAGTGGCGGATGACGGTCACAATCACAACCTGCGGGAGTTCAACAGGAGTCTGACAATGAATGCGCGATGGGTTTCGTCCAGTGTCCGGCATCGGCTAGTGGCGGGAATCGCGGTGATCGGCGTCGCCGTTCTGATCCTGCCGGCGTGCGAGTCCTTGGGCCTGAGCAAGAGCCCCGGCAGCCCGGAGGGTCCGACGGCCTCGGCGGTTCGGCATCCCACGCTCGACGACATTCCGGTACCGACCGGATTCAGGCTCGTGGACGACCACAGCGTCAGTCGTGTCGACGGGCACTTCCGCGTGGTTCGGTTTGAATTCATCGGAGATATGGAACGCGCGCCGCTCAACCGATTCTATAAAGAGTACATGGCCGCCGGCGGATGGACGCTGAGGCAGGAACGTTTCGATCGCGGCATCTACGATATGCGCTTCGACAGCGATACGGAGGAATGCCTGATCCGGCTCAGGCCCCAGAACAGAAAAACGGTGATTGTGGTCGATCTCGGCCCGTTGCCGCGCGGCTCGGCCGAACGCGAGGCCCGCCCGGCCGTGCCGCGACCGTAGGACCACCGTCGAGGCGGACTGGAAGTAACGCGAATGGACGCCGAAACACGCCACCAGCTTAAGCAGAATGAGTTCGCCGAAGCGCTCAGCAAGCTGCGAGACTTCACCGACGCGCGCTTCTGGTACTGCGTCATCGTCATCGTGATCGTCGCCGGAGGGTGGGCCGGCTACCGACTCTGGCAGGGGCAGCAGGCCGCAACGCTGGAGAGCAACTGGAGCCAGTTACTGGCGATCAGGATGATGGATCCGGGCGGGGTGGGTGAGTCAATCAACCAACTGAACGCACTGATCAGCGACAACTCCGATCCCAAGCTGGTCGCCGCCGCGCGTTTACGCCTCGGCAACGCGCTGACACTCCAGACCCTCATGGACCCGATGCGGCGTGAGAGCCTGCTGCGTGAAGCGGTAGAGGTATACGCGGCGATAGCGAACACGCCCGAGGTGCCCGATTCGATCGCCGCGGCGGCGACCTACGCGCTGGGTACGGCACATGAGTCGCTGCGGGAGTTTGACGAAGCGCGGCGGATGTACGCAGCGCTGGGCGCGGAGGAGCGGTTTGCCGAGACCCCGTTCAAGGAGATGGCCGCGCAACGGCTCGAGACGCTGGACGAGGTCACGGTGAAGGTGGTGTTTATGCCGGGCCAGGCACCCCCGCCCAAGCCGGTGGTTCCCGAGATGGGACCTGAGGTTTGGCCGCCGACGTCAGCGGCCGCGGCGGAGACGCAAGCAGCCGGCCCGCCGCTCGACAGCCAACCAATCAGCGACGAGAGTTCCGGCGGGTCTACCGAAGCCGGCGCGGAATCCGCCACTTCCGGCGATGCCGCTCAGTCGCCGTCGTCCCAGCCGGCCGATACGCAGCAGCCGTGAGCCACGACGAGGAGATCCTCGAGCGCCCCATTCCGCTCGATGAGAAGCACCCGCAGAAGGTGCGTTTGCGCATTCGGCGTAGGCTGCCCGGGCGCCGGCTGGACAAGTACCTGCACAGCCGCTTCCGCCACCTGTCGCGCACCGCGATTCAACGCCTGATCCGCCAGGGGGCCATCACGGTCAACGGGCAGCCGGCCAAGCCGAGCTACGAGATGTCGGGCGGCGACATCATCGACGTCATCATGCCTGCTCACGAGCCGCTGGAAGTCGTTCCCGAGAACATCCCGCTCGACGTCGTGTACGAGGACGAGTACCTGCTGGCCATTAACAAGCCCGCCGGAATAATCTGCCATCCGGCCCGGGCCGAGCAGACGGGGACGGTCGTCAACGCCCTGCTCTACCGGGCGACGCAGCTCAGCCAGGGGATGGACCCCTTTCGGCCGGGGATCGTCCATCGGCTGGACAAGAACACCACCGGCGTGCTGGTGGTGGCCAAGTGCGACGAGGCCCACTGGCGACTCGCGCTCCAGTTCGAACGCCGCACCGTGCAGAAGACCTACCTGGCCGTGGTCGAGGGCGAGATGGAGCTGGACGGCGACCAGATCGACGTGCCCATCGGCGTGCATCCGGTGGTGCGGGAGAAGTTCGCCGTCATGGTGCGCGAGAACAAGATCG
>JAUWXH010000213.1 GCA_030616465.1 Planctomycetota bacterium
GGATCTTCAGCCCCTCGAAACCTGCGACTCTCAGCCCCTTAAACCCTATCTCCAGTTCGAGGTCATCGACAGCGGCATCGGAATGACCCGGGAGGAGCTCGCCAGGCTCTTCCAGCCGTTCACCCAGGCCGACACCTCTACAACACGCCGATTCGGCGGGACCGGACTGGGCCTGACGATCAGCAAACGTCTGGCGAGGAATCTGGGGGGCGATATCACGGTGGTGAGCACGCCCGGCAAGGGAAGCTGCTTCCGTCTGTCAATCGCGACCGGCCCGCTCGAGCGCGTCAAGATGGTGGAGAACCCCGGCGAGCAGGACTTCTCGCGCGCCGAGGACGCGGATCCCTGCTCGGACCCGGCATCTGAAGAGGCCGCGCTCAAGGGCCGCATTCTCCTGGCCGAGGATGCTCCGGACAATCAGCGCCTGATTTCATTCGTGCTCAGGAAGGCTGGCGCCGAGGTGACCGTCGCCGACAACGGCCAGGTCGCCGTGGCCAAGGCCCTGGCCGCCTGTCACGAGGGGCGGCCCTTCGACGTGATCCTCATGGACATACAGTTGCCCGTCCTGGACGGCTACCAAGCCACCAGCCAGCTTCGCAGAAGGGGTTACCAGGGTCCCATCATCGCCCTGACCGCCGCCGCGATGGCCAGCGATCGCCAAAGGTGCCTCGACGCGGGCTGCGACGACTTCGCCGCCAAGCCCATCGACCGCAAGACCCTCTTCGCCGTTATCCGCAAGCACCTGCCCGTCCCGGCCACACCGGCCAGTGGGTAGCGCGGGCGTCCCCGCCCGCCATCGAAGCGCCCGACGCGGGCGAGACGCCCGCACTCCCCACTCGATGTCCGGTCACCTACGATCGTAACGCTCGCCCGCACACATTGCCCGGCATCGTGTGCATCCCTGGCATGTTGCGCAGCAGGCGGTAAAATCTCGCTCGGCGCGGGTTTTCGGTGTCGATGCGTACGCATCTCGTGGGTTCGGCTTTCGGCACGGAGGTAGGCAGAAATGGCCAGCGAGCGGCATGAACAAATCGTGGCCCTGGGTAAGGAGCCCATCAGCGAGGCCAGCCCGGTCGGCGACCCCATCCGCTACGAGGAAATCTTCGAACGGCTTCAAGCGCAGATGGATCGCATCGGCTCGCTCAGCGGCGAGGAGGTCGAGTGGGGGCAGGTCGTCCAACTGGCGACGGAAATCCTCAAGGGCAAGTCCAAGGACCTGCTGGTGATGACCTACCTGACCATTGGTCTGCTCGAGCACGAAGGTTATGACGGTCTGGCCGCCGGGTTCGAGGCCTACCGCGAGTTCCTGAACAAGTTCTGGGACAGTTGCTTCCCCAAGGTCAAACCCCCGCACGGCCGCTACAACGCCGTGCAGTACCTGGCCGACAAGATCCTGCCGCAGATCCAGCTCAAGGCCGGGAAGTGCAAGAAGCAGCCGACCGCCGCCGAGAAAGAGGCCGTGCACCAGTGTGCGGCGTTGGTGGAAGAGGTGGACAAGGCGGTCGGGCAGGCGTTTTCGTCACAGCCGGACACGCCCAACCTGCTGACGATGAGCCGCGCCTTCCGGGCTTTGAAGGCGAAGGTTGGCCCGCTGGGTGCGGAAGCGCCGGCGGAAGCCGCTCCGGGTGCCCCGGGCGCCGCGGCTGCGCCCGCCGCCGCCGAGGGCGTTCCCGAGACGTTTGCCACGCCGACCCAGGCGGTCCAGGCGATCGTAAGAGTAGCCAAGTACCTGCTCTCGCAGGACAACAAGGACCCGCGTGGATATCGGCTGATGCGGGCGGTGCATTTTGGGGGGCTGGCCGACACGCCCAAGGACAAGCTGCTGCCGCCCCCGCCGCCCGCCCGCCGCCAGTTCTTCGAGAACACCGCCTCCAGCGGGAACTGGCCCACCCTGCTGACCGAGGCGGAAGGACAATTCGCGAGTTCTCCCCTGTGGCTGGACTTGCAGCGTTATGTGGCAACGGCGTTGAATGGGCTGGGTTCGGCTTACGCCGCCGCCAAGCACGCCGTCACGTTTGAGACCGTCGCGCTTCACGCCCGTTTGCCGGAACTCTTCGACCGCTCGTTCAAGGATGGCAACCCCTTCGCCGACGGGGCGACCAAGGCCTGGCTGAACGAAGCCCGGGGCGAGCTTGGCGGGGGCGGCGGGGGCGCGGCCGGCGCAGACGCCTTGGCCAAGGCCACCAGCGAGGCCCGCAAGCTCCTCAGCCAAGCCAAAGCCCCGGAGGCTATCGCCCGACTCGCCGAGCAGATGGACACATCCGGCAGCCGGCGCGAGCGCTTCCGGGCGCAGCTCGCCCTGGCGGGCTTCTGCCTGGACATGAAAAAACTGACGCTGGCCGGTTCGTTGCTGGAAGGCCTGGAAGCCGTCATCGACCAGTATCATCTGGAAGAATGGGAGCCGGACTTGGCCGCACAAGCCGTGCGCAACCTGTACGAATGCCTGCGCAAGGCCAAGCCCAAGCCGACGCCCGATGACGTCCGCCGCAATGCCGCGGTCTTCGCCCGGCTGTGCCGCCTCGACCCGACCGCCGCTTTGAAGCTCGATGCGAGCCCCGCCAAGTAGGGCCCCATGCACACCCGGCAACGCTGCCAACGCTCCGCCTTGATCACCGCCGGCGCCGTAATCGCCTTGGCCGCTTCGATCGGCTGCGCCGGCTGCGCACGCTCGTCTTCCCAGTCGCAAGACTCGGGCAAAGCCGGCGATCCAGCCCAGACGCCACGCGAAACGCTCGTCCGCCTGATCGCCGCCCGCGAAGCGCATGCCTATCGCGACATAAGGGCGCTGATCCGGCCACAGCACGCCGAGCAGGTAGTCACCTACCTGATGGCGGTGGACGATTTCCTGCTGGCCAACCGCGAACTGTGCCAATACGTCCGTGACCAGGTCGGGCTCGGCTTGGCGCAGAACATCGATCAATCACACATGGCGGCCAACCTGGAGGTTTTCAGCCCCTACGTGGAGCTCCTGGACGAGGTCGTCGATGGCGACGTGGCCACGGTCTCGTTCGTGGTGGACAGCAACCTGCCGGTGAAGCGCGCCGAGCTGCGACGGGTCGGCGACACCTGGCGATACGACCCCGGACCCGGGTATGCGCCCGAGCTTCCCAAAGCCTTCCACCGCATGGCCCGCGGCCTACGCCAGGCGTTGCAGGAGATCAAGAGCGGCCGCCTGTCGCCCGAGACGTTGCGGAACGATCCCGACCGACTCGTCCAGGAAGTGGAAGTGCGGCTGTTGCCCGGCGTGAAAATGCTGTCGCGACCGAACGCGGCCAGCGGAGAGGGCGACTGACGTGCCGCGCGTGCGACGGCTGCTGCTCGTGCGCCACGGACTGCCCGACTACCGCTTCCGCGGAGCCGGCGACGAGCTGCCCGGACCCCCGCTCTCGGAAATTGGCCGCGTTCAGATCGGCCAGGCCCCGCCGATCCTCCAGCGCTACGGCCCCGCGGCCGTTCACACTTCGCCGCTCGGCCGCGCGCTGCAATCCGCCCAGATCATCAGCCACGCGCTCGGCTTGCCCGTCAAGGTGGACAGCGATCTGAAGGAGTGGCACCGCACGGAACGGCTCTACCAGGTGACCGAGCGCAGCGCACGCTGGCTACGCCGCTGGCTCGCCGACGACGAGCCGTCTGCCGTAGTCGTCGGGCACGCCTCGCCGCTGCTGGCGATCATCCGCACCGCCCTCTATCTGCCGCACCTCGGCTGGTGGCGGGCCGGCGACCCGGACGACCTGGTGATCGGCACCTGCGACCGGTTCGAGGTCTCGATGGGGTCGGTCTTCGACATCGCGTTCGAGCCGCGGTATGTCAGCGCCCGCTGCCTGTTCCACCCGGAGCCGCGCATCCTCTGCCTGCGCCACGGCCGACCACTGCGCAGCGCCCCCCGCGGCACCATCGGCGGCGAAAACCGCTACCTCCGCCGCCCCAACCCCGCCCGCCTGATCGGCTACCGAACCTGACTACAACGCTGCTTCCCCCGGGCCCAAATGCAACCGCCAAGACCCCAAGGGCGCAGAGAACGCCGGCAATTCGGCGGCCGCCGAAACTCGATGCTCATAGCTGGGTGCCATGCCCAAGCCGAAGGCGCGGGCATGTCTTCGGCTGCAATGTCAGCATGGCCGCGCTGCGCTTGGCCATGGCACCCGGCGCCAGCGCGCCGGTCAGCCAACCAAACCGTCGCGACGTGCCCGGAGAGCATTTCGACGCTGCTCGATCACCGCTGGATTGATGACGCAGCAGTTCCGCCCACGGTTCGCCTGCGTCTTGCACGAGTAATCCTGCTCTAGTTCCGAGCACACGACATGCTGCACGACGCCTGTCTGTGCTATCGAGGCGTCGACTTCGTTGCGACCGTCTGGCAAATAAGGGCAGGATGTGCGGTGCAAACCACGCTGGCCAGAGGCCCCTACGCTCTGGGAGATCGGGCCGATGCTTTGTTTGGCGGTTTGATTCCCACCTTTGGCCTCAGCCGCCGCTCGCGATCGCGATTCCGCTTGTGCTTCGATGTCAAGATCGAATACCTGTTCGAGCTTCTTGATTCGCTCGCGGTTCCTGACTACGTAGACGAACGCTATAACCAAGCCGATGATCGACGCTATCGAGCCCCACAGGCCAATGTGCTCCGGGATTGTCATGCCGTCATCCTACGCTCCGATCGTCGCGCTGGCCGGCTCGGGTTGGCCCGGCTCGAATCCAGCCGGTCGGGATGATACGCCCGAGCCGGGGAGGAGGTAAGGGGCGATTTCGGGGGCTATCAGTCCGGTGCAGAAGTCCTTTTTCGGGACGATTCACGCGGCGCGTGGTAGGATGCCCTGATTCGGGCATCTCGTCAGCGCGGCCGGGTGGTGCCAATGGAGAACGCGACACAGGACCCACAACGCTTTCCAAAGCCGCCT
>JAUWXH010000103.1 GCA_030616465.1 Planctomycetota bacterium
GTCAGACCCGCCGCCGTATCCGGGCGTCGGACGGTAGGGGAAGCCGGGCTTGACCACGCCCGCGGAGGTCCAGGCCCAGAAGGCGCCCGAGTTGGGGTCGCCGAACACGCCGGCTCTTCCGTCGATGATCTCGAGCTCGCCGTCGCCCTCAAGGTCCGTTACCGTGGGTGGGCCATAGCTCCA
The DNA here is from genome assembly GCA_030616465.1 of Planctomycetota bacterium. Lineage (GTDB taxonomy): Bacteria > Planctomycetota > Phycisphaerae > UBA1845 > Fen-1342 > JAUWXH01. Next base: position 184 of record JAUWXH010000103.1, read on the forward strand.
GGTCCCGAAATACTTCGGCCAGCCCGGATAAGTCGTGCCGTCGTGGTGGAAGACGTAGCATCCCGCCGCATTCTTGTGGGCACCCACCACGATCTCCAGGTCGCCATCACCGTCGAGGTCGGCCAGGGCCGCGGACTGGTAGCTGAAGTTGCAGTTGGCGATCTGCTTGGGCCAACCGGGCAGAGCGGTGCCGTCCAGCTCCAGCAGGTACATGCTGTTGTAGGACATGTAGAAGATCTCGACGGCCCCGTCGGCGTCCACGTCGCCCACGGCGGCGGTCCCGGTGGGCACGTGGTCAAGCGCCACGGGCCAGTTGCCGCCCCATTCGGACGCGTCGATCTCGAAGATGTGCAGGTGGCCGATCGGGTAGTCCCGCTCACCCACGATGATCTCCATGACACCGTCGTCGTCCAGGTCATACAGCGTGGGGCAGCTCGCCAGGTTGTTGTTGTTCACACTCTTTGGGAACCCGGGCAGCACGTTTCCCTGGTGGTCGATGATGTAGAGGCGGCCGCCGCTGGTCATGCCACGCGTGAACTGGACGATCTCCATGTCGCCATCGCCGTCCATGTCGGCCACACTGGGCGCGTACTGGGCCATCTCGATCGTGCTGACGGGGAAGCCGGGCACGGGGGTGCCGGTGTAATCCCAGGCGTAGACCTTTTTGTCGGTGCTGGAGGTGATGATCTCGAGGAAGCCGTCCTGGTTCAGGTCGGCAAAGACCAGCCCGCGGGAGGGCCTGAAATTGCCCGCGGCGCCCATCGAGGTGGGCCAGCCCGGCATCTGCGGGATGTCCCCGTTACGTGGGTTACCGGGCGGCAAGGGGCCGTGATAATCTGAGACCACCGCCATTCCCGGAACGGCCGAGGCCTCGTCCGTTATGGCGATGACTTTGGCCTCCTGGGCCAGCGCGCCGGGCGCTGCCAGAAGCAGACTTAGAAACGCGACGGACATCAGTGTGGGTCTCATTCTCGGGCTCCTTTCCTTTAAAGAGGCAATCTCTCTTCAAACAGACCGATTTGACGCACCCATTGTAGCAGCTCTCTTCCCAGAACCCAACGCCCCGCGAGATTCGGGTAGTTCCCTCAGCGTGGCTTCGCAACCTGCTCGAAAACCTGGCCCGAGCTCTCCGAACCCCGAGCGCGAGCGAGGGGCAAGCCCCTACGTGCCGCAGCCCCAATCGGCCAGCAGGATACCCAGGTCGGCATGGTCCGTGTCGTCGTCGCCGTCGAGGTCGCCAACGCAATCGACCACGCAGCCCCAGTCAGCCAGCAGGATGCCCAGGTCCGCGTGATCCGTGTCGCCGTCGCCGTCCAGGTCACCGACGCAGCCTCCGACCGGCGTGGTGCTGCGGGCGTAGCGGATCTCGCCGTTCTGGCCGGAACCCGGGCCGCGGAAGTAGGCGACCTGGAGGTAGCCCTGCGGATCGATGGCGAGCGAATTGAGCTCGCCGGCGTCGCCGTCCGCATCGATCACCTCTACGACCCAGGCACCCTGGTCGTCCATATAAGCGTAGCGCAGCTCCGAGCTCCCACCGTTCTGCACGTACCCGGTCCCGTAAACGACGTGCGGCAAGTCGGTGCGGTCGAGGATGAGATCGCAGGCGGCCGAGCTGTCATCGGTACGGTCTATGTTGGTGATATCCCAGTGGTCGGTGTCCCAGACGGCGTAGTTGATGTCGGAGCCCCCCCATTCGTGCGTGAAGTAGGCAATGTGCGGGTTGCCGTCGGCGTCCAGCGCGATGCCGGTCTGGAACACGTTCAGGTTCTCGACGGTGTCATCGATGATGTCGGTATACCACGTGCTGCCGTCCCACCGGGAGTAGCGCGTGTGGAACGGGCCGGCGCCGTAATTCGGCGCGCCCCAGTGCGAGATGTGCGGGTAGCCGGCGTCGTCGAGCACCATGTTGACGTCGTTGCCGGCCGCCGGCGTCGCGTCGACCGTCTCAACTACCCAATCGTCGGCGGGCTTCGACGCGTGCTTCAGGCTCCAGGGATCGCCGCGCTTGCAGTACGCGATGTGCGGCACGCCTTCGCTCGAGATGCACACCGCGGTGCCCGAGTCGAAATGCATCAGGTCCACCGTCTCATGCGACCACGTCTCCCCGACGCGTTGCGCGAAGATGAGGTAGGTCGACTTGTGATACGCCAGACAGGGATTGCCGGCCGGGTCCAGGCCGATTGAAGCGCACAGGCCGCTGGGATAGACGTCCGCCGCTTCGATGAGCCAGGCATCGTCCTGCTTGACGGCATAGCGCATGATCTGAGAGGCGTCCATGCCGTTGGCGATGTGGGGCGTGCCGTCCTCGCTCACCGCGATCGAGACACTGCTCCCGATCCAATTGATGGCGCCGTCCACCCGCTCGATTTCCCAGTCCAGGGCCAAAGCGGCGGGCGACAGGGCCAAGGCCGCTGCCGCCGCGGCCAGCATGAAGGCAGCCGGCCTGCGCCGAAGGTCTGAGACGGATCGGACAGTGGCATGTGAAGTCGGATTAAACATGTGGGCACCTCCTTCCCTTGCTCAGGCATGGGGGCTGCCCGATATGCGCCCGCATTTCCCGCGTCCACGCGGCACTGCGGATGCGCGGACAACCCCCGCATGTACTCGCACCGATACTAGGCGGTATTCTCCCATGTCGCAAGGCACGGTGGCGCAACGGCCGCCGATTAGCTGCGCGTAGCGCCGATCGCCGCGCACGGCCCCCCTTGCCGGCGTTCATCAAAAACGCGGCATCGCTGCCAAGTCGCTGACCGCACCGAGCGGTAGGCAACTACGGGGTGCAGCCATAGTCGGCCAGCAGGATGCCCAGGTCCTCCTGGTCGGTATCGTCATCGCCGTCCAGGTCACCGACGCAGTCGCTCGTGCAGCCCCAGTCAGCCAGCAGGACGCCCAGGTCGGACTGGTCGGTGTCTCCGTCGCCGTCGAGGTCGCCGGGGCAGGGCAAGCTCGCCAGGGCTTCCAGGACGGCTTCGTAGGCGTTCACGCGACCCATCCCGAACTGGTTGTCGAAGCCGTCAGGGCCGAGGTCCAACGCCGTGTTCATCAGAATCTCCTTGACCCCGTGGTGGTCAAGGTAGGGGTTGGCTTCGAGCATCAGGGCGATGGCGCCGGCTACGTGGGGCGTGGCCATCGAGGTTCCGCTCTTCTGCTCGTAGGTCATGCAGCCGTTGTCGATTGAGGTCGAGAGCGTCATCACGCCCGGAGCGCAGACGCTGGGCTTGATCTTCCCGGGCGGGTAGGGCCAATCGTTGTAGGGCGGGACGTTCTGCCAGGTGACCGGGCCGGTGCTGCTGAAAGAGGCTAGGTCGTCCGAGCAGTCGGTCGCGCCTACGGTGATGACGTCGGGGACGTCGCCGGGTGTGCGGACGTTGTCATACGGCGGGTAGTAGCTGTCTTCGTTGCCAGCCGCGTAGACGACCACCAAGCCGGCGGCGATGGTGTTCTCGCAGATGGCCCGCCAGGTGGGCCGATCAGGACCCCACCCGTGGTTCCAGCCCAGGCTGGCCGTGGTGACGTGCGCGCCGTTGTCCACCGCGTACTGCATCCCATCCCAGACAGATTGCTCGCCGCCGAAGTTGTTCCAGAACTTGCATACCATCACGGCGCAATCGGGGGCCATGCCGGTTGTCTGGCCGTTGGTGCCGTCTCCGGCAACTGTGCCGCTCACGTGCGTCCCGTGGCCCCAGTAATCGTTCACATTGTTGTTGTTGCCCTCAAAGTTCCAGCCGTTGATGTCGTCGATGAAGCCGTTGCCGTCGTCGTCCTGGTTGTTGCCGGGGATTTCGCCCGGGTTCGTCCAGATCTGGTTCTCGAGGTCCGGGTGCGTGATGCAGCAGCCGGTGTCGATCACGCAGATGACCGCGCCGCGCCCGGTGATACCCAATTCGTTCCAGACCCGCGGGGCTTCCATCAGCTCCACGCCGCACTCGATCGCCAGCGACGGCCCGGGCGGCGGCTCACCGGGCGGCTCAACCGGGAACAGCTCGGCGCCCATTTTCTTATTGTGGTTCAAGTAGGCGACGTCAGCCCGGGCGGCGATCTTACCCGCCATCTCGGCCGTCACGTCGGCCGCCACGACGTTGTGGATCCATAAGGAACCGATCGCGGGGCCCACGGCGCTGGTTTCTTGTCCGGCGCTGAGCACGGCCAGCAACTCCTTCTGGGACTGGTCGGCAACGGCCTTCAGGATGCCCTTCACGGCGTGACGGCGGGCCTCCTTATCCCGCAGCCGGCTGGCCTGCTGAATCTCATTCGGCGACGCCTGCTCGCGCATGATAATCGTGACCGGGATCAGCTCGCCTTCGGCCGCCCCGGCCAGCACCGCCGCCAGTTCGCCGCGCAGCTTGTCCGCCTGGTGTGTCTGAGCGACGTTTGCTTTTTTCTCTGCGGACGGCGGCGCTGCCAGCAGCGCGATGCCGACCGAAAAACTTGCCAGAATGTGCGTAACCATACCGCTAGCCTCCTTTGAAGAGCTCGTAAACCTTCACCGTTCGGACCACTAGCACCAGCATAACATGTCCGGGCCCAAAAACCAAAGCCTAACTTCCACGGCGGACACGCGAGGGGAGTAACATGGTCGCCGGTGGAACACGCGGCCGGGTGACGCCCGAAGTGGCTTGGCAGGCCAGCGGCGCGGCCCGATCATACGTCGCTGGGAGGCGGTGTTGTGGGAGGCATGCTTATGGCGACGGAAGGGTTATCGCGACGCATGTTTCTGGCCCGCACGGTGAGAGCCACCGCCGGCATCGCGGTGGCGCAGAGTGTGCCGGGCTTGGCTGGGGCAAGTCAGGAACGGACCATGAAAAAGAGCTTCGAAATCTCGCTGGCGGCCTGGTCGGTGCACAAGCTGTTCTACGCCGGCAAGCTTAAGCAGATCGACATGCCCAAGCTGTGCCGCCAGGAGTTCGACATCTCCGGTCTGGAGCTGGTGAACAGCTTCTTCCCCAGCCCGCAGTACGGCTACTGCAAGAGCCTGCTCAAGCGGGCCGCGGACCACGGCGTCAAGATCCTGCTGATCATGTGCGACGGGGAGGGCGATATGGCCCACCCGGACAAGGGCGAACGCCGACAGGCCGTCCGCAACCACCGCAAGTGGATCGACGTCGCCGCCGTGCTCGGCTGCCACTCGATCCGCTGCAACAGCGGCTCCGGCAAGCCCGGCGACGCCGACGCGATTGCGCGCTGCGCCGAGAGCTTCGCCGAGCTGGTCGAGTACGCCCGCGGGGACAAGATCAACGTGATCATCGAGAACCACGGCGGGTTGTCGTCACACCCGGAGTCGCTGGTGGCGGTCATGAAGAAGGTCAACGACCCGCTGTTCGGCACGCTGCCCGACTTCGGCAACTTCCCCGACGGCGTTGACCGCTACGAGGCGGTGGGCGCGATGATGCCGTACGCCAAGGCGGTCAGTGCCAAGTGCTACGACTTCGACGCCGAGGGCGACGAGACCAGGATCGACTACACCAAGATGATGAGAATTGTGCTCGACTCCGGCTACCGCGGCTGGGTGGGGATCGAGTACGAGGGCAACCGCATGACCGAACTCGAGGGCGTCAAGGCCTGCAAGAAGCTGCTGGAGCGTTTCCAACGGCCGGCGTGACGCCGAGCGTGGTCAAATGGCTAACCACTTGACCATTTAACCGCGCTGCACCGCGTCGGCGGTGCCTGGCGGCGTGCGCCCATCGACCAGCCAGAGATAGGCCAACGGTGCGCGCCAGCTCGGCGGGACGAAGGCGCGGATCAGTCCGCGGGCCGTCGGCCGTCCAAAGGCGACGCCGGTCAGGCCGCCGACGACTTGCGCGAGCACGTGATACCCGATGTACTCCAGGCCCCAGGAGAACAGATGGGGAGCCTCGTCGCGCCAGATCAGGGCGACGATGACCGCCACCGCCAGCGGCCCGGTCAAGACGATCAGGACATATACCCACCGGCGCCAGTGGTGAAAAATCACCAGAACCGTGAGTGCCACCACAAACGCCACCGCGAATGAGGCGGCTATGACCGAGCTCATAAAGAGGGCGTATAGCGGATCGTTCGCTCTCACTTGCCGCACGTACTTTCCCTGGCCCGTGTAAGTTATCCGGCTGATGCGGCCGCCGACCGTCACCGTCACCGGCCCGCCAGGCTGCGTCGTCAACAACGGCAAGCCGGGCAGCGTAGCCGGCTGGGTGGCCGGGACGGCGGGCCGACGCCACGTGGTCAGCTCTTCCAACGTGCCGTAACTAATCCCGCCCAGCGCGCAGGACAGCCCAAACGCGCTGCCGAGCACGACCGCAACCCAACCGAGCAGCAACAGCGGCGCCAATCGGCGAAGCCAGAGGCGCGCCGCGGTGGTGGCGTCGCCGGCGGGCTGGTAGCAACCGCACTCGGGACAACGGGCGAGCAGGACCCGTGTGCGCGGCTCGCGACGGATGGCCTGCGTGCGCAGGTTATAGCCGCAGCCCGCGCAGTAGCGGTCGGTCTCGACGTACGCGACTGGCTCCAGGTTTTCGAAGCGGAAGGTTCGGCCTGTGCTGGGTTCGGCTTGCTCGGCAGTCATCTATCGCTCGCTCGGGTTGTCTGCGGTCGTCGGCGGCCGGTTGGCAGGCCTCGAAGACTCGCCCTGCCCTACAGGCCGGTTGCCCGCTATAGTGCTGATCCATACCGGTATTCCGGCAAGTCGTCGAGAGATTCCCAAGCGCAGAGGCGAATCCGTGCGTCCGCCACCCCGTACGCCAGCCCCACGGGCAGGCGAAACGGGATGGGGCACCCGCA
>JAUWXH010000307.1 GCA_030616465.1 Planctomycetota bacterium
CGCGGCCGTGGGGCACGGCCTCAACGTCGGGCTGGCGAACAAGGAGTCGCTAGTGGTCGCCGGTTCGCTGATCATGCCGCTGGTGCGCCAGCACGGCAGCGCGCTGATTCCGGTGGACAGCGAGCACTCCGCGGTGTTTCAAGCCCTGCTGAGCGGTCAGCCGCGTGAGGTGCGGCGGATCTACCTGACCGCGTCAGGCGGTCCGTTCCGAACCTGGTCGCGCGAGCGGATGGAGCGGGCCACGGTGGAGCAGGCCCTGCAACATCCGACCTGGTCGATGGGCCCGAAGATCACGATCGACAGCGCCACGATGATGAACAAGGCCCTCGAGGTGATCGAGGCGACGCATTTGTTCGGAGTGAGTCCCGATCAGGTGGAAGTGCTGGTGCATCCCGAGTCGATCGTGCACTCGATCGTGGAGTTCTGCGACGGATCGCTGATCGCGCAGCTCGGCACACCTGACATGCGAACGCCGATCCAATATGCTATGACGTATCCGCAACGGGTGCCGGGTACGGCCACGCGGTTGGATTGGCGTCAGGCACGGCGTTTGAACTTCGAGCCGCCGGACCCCGAGCGCTTCCCCGCCCTGCGGTTGGGCCACGAGGCGGCCCGGCGGGGCGGGACGAGCGGAGCCGTCTTGAACGCCGCCAACGAAGCCGCCGTCGAGCGCTTTCGCGCCGGGACCATCCCGTTCGGGGAGATCATCCGGCTGACTGAGCGGGTGCTTCGCCGACACGCTGGTGTGGATGAGCCCACGCTGGCGCAACTGATGGAGGCCGACGCCTGGGCCCGAGCAGAGGTTGATGGATGCATTCGTGGTTAACCGCATGGGCGGGAAGCCTGGCCGCCGCTGAGGCGAGCCCCTGGTGGTACAACACCTTGATGTTCCTCAAGGTGCTGATCGGCTTCTCGATCATCATTTTCATTCACGAGCTGGGCCATTTCCTGGCCGCCAAGTGGGTCGACATCCGCGTGGACCGCTTTTCGGTCGGGTTCACTTACCGGCTGTTCGGCTGGCGCCGCGGCGAAGGCTTCACCCTGGGAAACCGCCCCAACTACAAGGCCGAGGAGCTGGAGGAGAAGGGCTACGGCGAGACCGATTACTGCTTCAAGCTGCTGCCCATCGGCGGCTACGTCAAGATGCTGGGACAGGACGACATCGTCATCGACGAGAAGACCGGCGACGTGCAGATGACCGACGACCCGCGCGCCTTCACCAATCGCCCGGTCGGCCATCGCATGATCGTGGTTTCCGCCGGCGTCGTCTTCAACCTGCTGTTCGCCGCCGCCCTGCTGACGTGCGTCTTCCTGCTGGGCAAGAAGATGGAGGCGCCCGTTGTCGGTCAGGTGCTTCCCGACGGCCCCGCCAGCGGGAAGCTTCTGCCGGGTGACCGCTTGATTTCGGTCAACGGCCGTACGGTGGATTCCTTTCGGGACATCCAGGTCGCCACCATCTTCGCGGACGGCCCGCTGCACTTCCGGGTCGAACGCGACGAGAAACTGCTCGACGAGGAAGTCGTCGTCGAGCCGCAGATGGACGAACGGCGAAAGATCCGCACGATCGGGGTGAAACCGCTGGTTACAACCACGCTCGGCCAGGACGGGCAGCCCGTGGGTGACCGCCCCAACGTCAAGAAAGGCGACGAAGTCACGCAGGTGGATGGCAAACCGGTCGAGTCGGCGTTCGACATCGCGGAGGTCTTCCTCAACAGTCGCGGGAGGCCTCTCGACTTCACGGTGAAACGCTGGAACTCCGCGGACCGCGACACGCCACCGCGAATCGTCCACTGTGCCCAGCGCACTTACCTCCTGGTCCTGCCGGCCGATCTGCCGGCCGAGCGCAGCGGCTCGCTCACCGACAACTGTCACATCCTCGGCATGCAGCGGCGGATCACGATCAGTGCGGTGGAGCGTGGCGAACCGGCGGAGGAGGCCGGCTTCGAGTCGGGCGACGTCATCGCCGAATGGGGAACCGTGGCCAACCCCTTATACGAAGAAATCATTGACACCAACGACGCGAGCCCGGGCAAGTCCATCCGCGTCCTGGTCGAGCGTGACGGCTCGCCCAAAGAGCTCTTCGTCACTCCCAAGCGGGAGTTCAAGCTGCTCGGGAAAGGCAAGCCGAGGGTCGGCCTGGAGTTCAACTCCCAGGCCGAAGAGTTGCGGCCGGTGGTGGCCGCCGTCGTCCCCGACACCCCTGCCGCTGCCCTGAACATGCCGCGCGGGTCGCTCATCCTGGCAATTGACGATCAGCCGGTCGCGACCTGGTTCGACGTCATCGAGCTCCTCAAGGTGGCCGCGGGCAGGACGGTCACGGTCCGCTTTCGCACTGGCGACGAGGAGGCCGTCGGCTCGCTGGCGGTGCCCGGCAGCATCGCGAACGAGCTCGACCTGCCACCGACCACGCAGATTCTAGCCATCGATGGAGAGAGAAGCGTCTCAATCGCAAACAGCGACGGCAAGGCGCTCGAGCTGACCCTGCCGGACTCCCGGGCCGTGCGCAAGCTGCTCGAGAGAAAGGTCGGCCAGACAGTGACCGTCCGGTTCATCCGGAGCTTCCGCGCAGAGCCCGAAGAGAGGAACTTCGGTGTCCGCGGTGATAACCTAGACCCCTGGCAAATGCGACTTATGTATGTGTATGACCTCAGTCGCTTCGAACTGCAGACCCATATTGTCCGCCGCAGCAACCCGTTCAGCGCGTTGGGCATGGGAGTCAAGATCGCCGGCTACCAGGTGGTGGAGGTGTATCAGTTCATCCGCGGCTTGGCCAAGCGCAATGTGGGCGTCCGGCACGTTGCCGGCCCGGTCGGCATCGTCGGCTTCGCCATCGAACGCGCCAAACAGGGCTGGCCGGAACTGTTGTTCTTCCTCGGCTTCATCTCGGTGAACCTGGCGGTGCTGAACTTTCTGCCGGTGCCGGTCCTGGACGGCGGCCTGATGATCTTCCTGATTATCGAGAAGGTCAAAGGCAAGCCGTTGAGCCTCAAGGCGCAGATGATCAGCACTATCGTCGGCCTGACAACAATCGTCCTGTGCATTCTGTTCGTCACGATTCAGGACATCAGCCGTTACTTCTAGCACCCCGCCGGCGCTCAGGCGCCTCTCGAATTCCGAACAGGGTCCCTTGGCGCACACTGCTTGCACCACATTCCGCTCGTGGCTTGCAGGTGTCCCGATCGCTGCGCAGCCCCAGGCGGGCCGCCGTCTTCTGGAACAATTGCAGAACGCCTTCCCAATAGGACCCGCTGCCTGTCATCCGATAGCCGAAGCGCGCATCGTCCAATTCGCCGCCACGCATTCCGCGAATCAGGTGCTCCACCCGCTTGGCGCTCGCCGGCCGGGCGCGCCGCAGACGCGAGAGGAACACCTCTTTGACATTCCCAGGCAGTCGCAGCGGCGTGAGCGAGGCGTCCGAGGCCCCGCACGCGACCGCCTGCTCCAACACGCGCGGAATGTCGCGGTCGGTCAGTCCGGGGATCACCGGCGACAGCAGGACCGCCACCGGGACTCCGGCCTCGTGCAAGCGGCGCATGGCCTGAAAGCGGCGTGTCGGCGGCGGAGAGCCCGGCTCGATCCCACGCACCAACTCGTCGTTCGTGGTCGAGATGCTAAACCACACCCGTACCGATGCCCGGTCGGCCAACGCCGCCAGCAGATCGGCATCGCGCGCAACCAGATACGACTTCGTCACCACGCCCACCGGATTGCCGAAATCGAGACACACCTGCAAACAGCGGCGGGTGAGTCGGTACACGGCCTCCAGCGGCTGGTAGCAGTCCGTGACGCCGGAAAACGCGACCATCTCCTTGTGCCAGCCCCGTCGTGCGAACGCCCGGGCCAACAGCTCGGCCGCGTTGACCTTCACGGTGATCTTGCTCTCGAAGTCCGTCCCCGCCCCTAGGCCCAGGTACTCGTGCGTCGGCCGAGCGTAGCAATACGCACACGCGTGCTGGCAGCCGCGATAGGGG